>JBOGVX010000001.1:0-9179 GCA_050693165.1 Actinomycetota bacterium
CCCTGGGACGTGGGCGCGCTGGCAGCGGGCGGATAGCAGTGCTTGTTCTTGACGGGCGCCTGCCCCTGAGCCTTCTCGCACGCCGGAGGCTTCTGGTGCCCGTCCTTGTGGGTCGCCAAGGCTGGGCCTCCGAACATGATCAGGAACATCCACGCAGCCGAGATGAGCATGACCGCGGATCTCATCGTGGAACCTCCTCCTCTTTGCCGAATCGGCCGTTCCGGACATGTATCGGCCAGAGAAGGGTGGGAGATGAGCAAAGCAAGCAGATGTGACCGAGGTAGAAGGCTAAGTACCCAGAGGCCGTAGGTGGGAGGCTCGGAGCTCTACGTCGGCGAGATAGACCGCTGAAGCCACCTTGGCAGTGAGCTCTGTCGTACCCTGCTGTTAGCGTCTCCAACCGTGGAGAAGAGCATGGCAAGCCAGCAGCGGACGACCGGGCTCACCTGGGACGACGTGGTCGGGATGTTCCCCGAAGAGGACATTGAGCCGGACGTGATGTTCTTCACCGAGGAGTCGAGCCGCCGGATCGTGGAGCGCCCGGTCGAGGTCGTTCCCGAGCTCGTGATCGAAGTCTCCTCCCCATCCACGCGGAAGCGAGACCGCACCATCAAGCGGGATCTCTACGCCCGGGGGGGCGTCCCGGAGCCCTGGTTCGTGGATCTGGACGCCGATCACATCGAAGTCAGCCGTCTCGAGGGGGTCCGGTACGACGAGCCCGGGCTCTACCGTCGCGGGGAGGTGGTCGAGTCCGAGGCGCTGCCGGGCTTCTCGGTCTCCGCTGAAGACGTCTTGGGCCCCACCCCCGACTGAGAGCTTCAGCCTAGAGGGGGTCCTCGAAGCGCAACCCCGGGAAGCGCGAGAAATCCCGGTCGGTGCTGCACAGGAGCGCCCCATGCTCGATGGCGAGAGCGGCCAGGTGCGCGTCCATCAGGAGCGCTCCCGACGCCTGGCCCCTCTCGCTGAGAGATCGAAGAAGCGACCAGTGTCGGGCTGTGGGCTGTACGAGTCGAGTGTGCGGCACCTCCAACCACGAGTTAACGATGTCCACCGCCCGCTCCACCTTCAGGGGCCGTTGAAACACGGATCGACTCGTGCCGAGTCGTAGGAACGCGAGCAGAGATACGAGGGAGAACCCAACAGGCTCATCCTGATCGGCGAGCCGGGCCTCGAGCCACGATCGGGCCGCTTCGAACCTCTCGCTCGACGTGTTGTAGGCGTAGAGCAGGATGTTCGCATCGATCAAGATCACCGGTGGTCGGGACCTTCGACCTGCTCGATCAAGCCCTCGATATCGTCGATATCCAGCCCCGGGCGTAGTCCAAGATCGAGGGCCTGCACACGGAACGGCTTCGCTGCTCTTTTCTGCGGCCGGTCGAGCCCCGCACGGAGGAGCTCGTTCACCAAGGACTTGAAGGGCTTACCCGTCCTGCGCGTCTCCTCGCGGAGGCGCTCGGCGACGTCGTCCTCGAGGGTGAGCGTGGTTCTCTTACTCATAGCATCATGATGCTATCAGCTTAGCGGTCATGATGCCTCGTGCTGCTAGAGGCCGTAGGTGCGGCCGATGATCTCCTTCATGATCTCGGTGGTGCCGCCGCCGATCGGGCCGAGCCTCGCGTCGCGCCAGACCCGCTCCACCGGGAACTCCTTCATGTAGCCGTAGCCGCCGTGCACCTGTAGCGCCTCGTCGGCGGTCTTCCAGTCGAGCTCCGCTGTGAACCACTTCGCCATCGAGACCTCCGCCAGGGCGTCCTCTCCGGCGACGATCTTCCTCAGCGCGTGGTACACGAGCGAGCGTGCCGCCTCGATCTCGGTGGCGAGGTCGGCGAAGCGGTGACGCCACACCTGGAACTTCGCGATGGGCCGGCCGAACGCCTCGCGCTGCCCCGCGTACTCGCGACCCAGGGCGAGCGTCCTCTCGGCGGCGGCGACAGCGGCGAGCGCCATCGAGATCCGCTCCCACTGGAAGTTCTGCATGATGTGGCGGAACCCGCGTCCCTCCTCGCCCAGCAGGTTCTCGGCGGGGACGCGGCAGCTCTCGAAGAACAGCTCGCCGGTGTGCGAGGTGCGCCACCCGAGCGTCTCGATCCTGTTCGAGGTGAACCCGGGCGTGTCGCGCTCCACCGCGATCAGGGAGATGCCCTCGTGGCCCTCGGATGCGGGATCGGTGCGCGCGGCTACCACCACCAGGTCGGCGATCGAGCCGTTGGTGATGAACGTCTTGGTCCCGTCGATGATCCACTCGCCGCCGTCGAGCTTCGCGCTGGTCGTGATGCCGCCGACGTCGGAGCCGGCGTCGGGCTCGGTCACCGCGAGGGCCCCGATGATCTCGCCCGCGATCGCGGGAACCAGCCACTTCTGGCGCTGCTCCTCCGTGCCGAAGCGGTGGACGTACAGAGTGCCTAGGTCCTTGTGCGCGCCGAGCGCCGCGGCGACGCCGGCGGAGGCGCACCCGGTCATCTCCTCGGTGATCAGCGCGTCGGCGATGAGGTCGGGCCCGGTGCCCCCGTAGGCCTCCTCGTACTTCGCGCCGAACAGGCCCACCCGGCCGGCCTCCTTGAAGATCTCGCGGACGGGGAAGTCACCTTCGCGCTCCCACTCCTCGGCGTGCGGGCGCAGGCGGCGCTCGACGAACTCGCGCACGCCCTCGCGCAGGCGGTCGTGCTCCTCGGTGAACAGCCCGCGCTTGGGCAGCGCCTGGAACCGGTTGTCGGTGTCGCGCTTGGTGGGCTCGATCGGCGGGGCGTCGAGGGTCGAGGCGATGTGCTCCCTCATGACCTCGTCGGTGCCGGCACCGATGCGCAGGAGCCGCGAGTCGCGCCACGCCCGGGAGATCCACGAGTCGGCCGCGTATCCCGCGCCGCCGTACACCTGCAGGCACGCGTTCATGACGCGGTTGACCACGAGCCCGTCGTAGAGCTTGAGCATCGCGATCTCGCGGACCGGGTACTCGCCGCGCTCCCACGCCAGGGCAACGTCGTACAGGAGCTGCTGGCACGCGGTCAGCTCGGTGGCAAGCTCGGCGAAGCGGTGGCGCTGGACCTGGAAGCTTCCGATGGGCCTGCCGAACGCGTGCCGCTCCTTCGCGTACTCGAGCGTCCTGTTGAACGCGAGCCACGCGCCGTTCAGTGAGCCGGCAGCGCCGACCATCCGCTCGCTCTGGAGCTCCCACATGATCTGGTAGAAGCCCTTGCCCTGCTCCCCCAGCAGCGCGTCACCGGGCACGCGCACGTCGTCGAAGAACAGCTCGGCGGTGTCCGAGGAACGCATGCCGAGCTTGTCGAGTGTCCGGCTGACATTGAAGCCGGGGAGGTCGGTGTCGACCACGAAGAGGCTGAATCCCTCGTAGCCCGCGGGCTTGTCGGTACGCGCGACCAGCGTGCAGAAGTCGGCGCGCTTGCCGTTCGTTATGAACATCTTGCGGCCGTTGATGACCCAGTCGTCGCCGTCCTTGCGGGCCGTGGTCTCGATGTTCGCTACGTCTGAGCCCGCGCCGGGCTCGGTGATGCAGATGCACGCGATCTTCTCGCCGCGGATCGCGGCCGCGAGGTACTCCTCCTTCTGCTCGTGCGTGCCGAACCGCTCGATCGGTGGCGTGGCCATCTCGGTCTGCACGCCGATCGCCATGCCGACGCCGGCGGACCCGATCCCGGCGAGCTCCTCGGCCAGGACGATGGCGTGGCCCCAGTCGCCGCCCTGACCTCCGTACTCGGCCGGGTAACGGAGGCCGAGGAGGCCGAGATCGCCCATCCGCTTGAAGACCCAGTTGGGGAACTCGCCCTCGCGCTCCCAGTCGAGCGCGTGCGGGGTGAGCTCGGACTCGACGAACTCGCGGATGGAGGCTCGGAGCTGCTCGTGCTCCTCGGTGAATAGCGGGTGCAGGCCCACGGTGGCGAAAGTTTACCGCCCGGTAGGTTGCCCGTGCCCCGGGAGGGACGCGGTGGGCCCCCCTGTCAGGAATGAACGGTGAGTTCATTCGTGACAGGGTCCGCGAACAGTTCCATGTCGGTGCCCCGAGGTACCGTCCGCTGATCCCCCTCCCTGGTCGCGCGTCAACGGGCAGATCATGCGAACAGCCCTGACCGTCAACATCCCCGCGGTACTCGCCGCGGTCGGGGCTCTCCTTCGCTGCGACTCAGCTCGGGTAGCTAGATCGTTCTGAGGTACAGGCCCTGCTCGAGGTCCTTGTAAGGCGCGATCTGGCGGTAGTAGTCGAGATGATCCGCGTCGAGCGTCTTCTGGCTGAGCGGCAGGCCGACGTACGGGAACATCACGTCGAACCGCTCTGGGTCCAGCCCGCCCGCGTCGCCTCCGCCGGCCCACAGGGGCCCCGTGCACACGTGGCCGAAAGCGAGCAGCCCCACGAGACAGTCGTGCGGAGCCACCAGCGGAACCATCGCGTCGTTGTGGATCATCTCCTGCATCGCGATCGTCTCGGTGAAGGACGGGGTGGTGGCGTTCGGCGCGAACTCGCGAGCGCGACAACCCTCGGAGCTGTAGAGGTAGATGTCTGAGTACTGACCGTCGACGGGTGTCGGCGTCTGGTCCAGCGGGTACCACGCATCGCCACACACGCCTCCGGCGTTCGAGGCCACGTATGACAGGTAGCGCTTGTTGGGCTTGTCGAATCCGTGTGCGATGAGCTCCGCCTGGACGTCGGCAACCCCGCTGAGCTGCGTCCCGGTCTTGTCCGAGGCGAGGAAGCTCACGTCGATGGCGCTCATGGGCTCCGACGAGCCGGCCGGCTGGAGCGTGTAGGTGTCGAACACCCACTCCTGATTGCCGGTCTGCTGCTTCATCCATACGTTCATCGACCTGACGGAGTCCTCGAGCACGCCGAGCTCGTCGTACTGGTCGTCCGGCATCGCGGCCGGCACCACGTAGACGACGTGGATCTGGCGGCCGGACACCTCGTCGGGCCGGTCCGTGTTCGAGCGCGGGAACAGGTACGGGTAGCGCTGGCCGGCCAGGGCGGCGAGCTCCTCATCACCGGCGGCGGCGGTCGGCGTGGGCGAAGCCAGGATCTGCGCAACCGCCAGCACGGGCATGGCGTCATCCGCGGGACGAGCTGCAGCCGAGGGGGAGACGCCGAGCATGAGGAGGCACGCCAGTGCTACGGCGGTCCGGTTAGCGGGCACGCTGAGGGGATTCCACCCGGTGGCCACGCCCCCCTTTGGGCATGCGCACAATCTTCCTCGCAACCCCTGTCAGAAATGAACTTCCGAGGCCAACCGCTCGCCCCTGATGCGAGCCGAGCAGGTTCCTTACCTTGCCGCTAGAGTAAGGAACATGGAGATAGGAGCGAAGGTGACATCGAAGGGCCAGATCACCTTGCCGAAGGCGGTGCGCGATTCCCTCGACCTCAAGCCAGGCGACCGGGTCTTCTTCCGCATATTCGAGGGCAAGGCCGAGCTGGCGAAGATCCCCGACTTCTTCGAGCTCGCTGGAAGCATCCCCGTCCCGGCCTCGAAGCGCGGCGCCTCCTGGCGCCGCATATCAGAGGAAGCCCATGCCGCATGGGCCAGGGAGTCTCTTGACGACCATTCTTGACACGAACGTCCTCGTGCGCCATCTGACAGGTGATCCCCCAGCGCAGGCGCGCCGGGCAACCTCTTATCTGCGGTCCGCAACAGACATAGTCCTGTTGGACGTGGTCCTTGCGGAGCTCGCGTACGTGCTCAAATCCGTCTACGAAACGCCTCGCAAGGAGGTGGCAAACGCAGCTCGCTCCACGCTCACGATCCCGGGCGTTCGGGTGATGGACATCGCTCTTCTGCGCCGGGCAATCGAGCTGTACGAGGTCGGCCCCCTGAGCTTCGAGGACGCCTACATAGTCGCAGCCTCCGAGTCTTGGGGCGTGGGATCGGTGGCCTCGTTCGATCGAGCCTTCGACCGCATCTCGACGGTTACCCGCGTCGAACCCTGAGTCTCGTATCCCCATGACGCCTCTTGTCGCCCACCGGAAACGGAGAGAGATGGCCGGGTGGAGCTGACGACCGAGCTCGAGGACCGGGTTTCGAAGCCGGTCTGCTGCTGCTGTTCACGCACCTTTAGGTTGCGAGCCTCGCTCATGTAACGTTCTTTCCCATGGCCAACGGACACCTGGACACGCTCGGAGCCCTGTCGCTGTTCGCCGACCTATCGCGGCCACAGCTGGAGGAGATCGCGCACACGTTCGAGGAGGAGATGTTCCCCGAGGGCCAGCGGATCCTGCGCCAGGGGTTCAGCGGCAACAACTTCTACGTGATCGCCGAGGGCGAGGCCGCCGTACGGGTCAACGGCAGCGACCTGGCCACGCTCGGCAAGGGTGACTTCTTCGGCGAGGTCTCGGTCCTCCTGGGCGAGCCGCCGACCGCCGACGTGGTGGCGCTCCGGCCGCTTCGATGCCTCGTCCTGCCGGGCCCGGACGTCGAGACCTTCCTGGTGGAGCACCCACGGGTGATGTTCCGCATGCTCCAGGCGTCTGCACGGCGCCTCCGCTCGACGATCCAGTGGCGCAGCTGAGCGACCGCCCGCACCCGCCGGGCGACTACCAGGTCGTCGTGATCGGCTCGGGTCCGGGTGGCATCCAGGCCTCGTACGACCTGAGGCGGCTCGGCGTCCGCACCGCGACGCTTTCGGCGGACGAGAAGCCCGCCGGGATGTTCCAACGGTTCCCCTTCTTCCAGCGACTCATCACCTGGTCGAAGCCGTACGCGCCGTTCGAGCGCAGCTCGCGCGAGTACCAGTGGTACGACTGGAACAGCCTCATCGCGGAGGAGAAGGAAGCTCGGGGCCTTGTCCCCCAGTTCATGGACGGGGTTTCCATGTTCCCCGCTCGCGAGGAGGTCGAGCGCGCGACCGACGCCTTCGTCGAGCGCACCGGGCTGCCCATCCGTTTCGGCTGCCGCTGGGAGAGCACGCGACGCGACGACGGTGATCGCGGGTTCGTGGTGACGACCTCCGACGGCGAGTACCGCTGCGAGGCGCTGGTCCTGGCCGTCGGCATGAGCGACCCGTGGGTGCCGGACACGCCGGGGATCGACAAGGTCCCCCACTACGTCGAGACGGAGGACCCGAAGTCGTACGCGGACCAGCGAGTCGTCCTCATCGGCAAGCGGAACTCGGGCTTCGAGCTGGCCGACGGGCTCGAGCCTTGGGCGAGAGAGCTCGTCCTCATCTCGCCGCGGCCCGCCAGGATCTCGGTGATCGTGAAATCGACCGCCGCCGCGCGAGCCCGCTACCTGCAGCCTTACGAGGAGTTCGTGCTGGGCGGTGGGACGTACGTGATCGACGCGGCCATCCAGAACATCGAGCGCAACTCGGATGGCTGGCAGATCCGAGCGCACGGGACCACCCGCCCGGGCGAGCTCACGATCGAGGCAGACCGGGTGATCGCGGCCACCGGTTTCCAGTCACCTCTCGGCGACCTCAGGGAGCTCGGCGTCGCGACGTTCTACCAGGACAGGCTCCCCGCTCAGACCCCGTTCTGGGAGAGCACGTCCGTGCCCGGCATCTACTTCGCCGGCACGATCAGCCAGGGCGCGGTCGGGCTGAAGAAGTACGGCATCCCGAGCAACTCCGCCGCCGTCCACGGGCTGAGGTACAACGCCCGCGTCCTGGCCGAGCACATCGCCCACGTCAGGTTCGGGGCGGACATCGAGCGAAGAGTGCTCCCACCCGGCGATGTGGCCGGATACCTGCTCGGCGAAGTGACTCGCGCCCCCGAGCTCTGGAACCAGCAGTCGTACCTGACTCGAGTGCTCACACGGGACGAGCTCACCGGCGGCCTGATCGATCAGGGCATCTCTCCCCTGGCCCACTTCGTCGACGAGGACGGGCCCGATGCGATCGCCGCCGCCGTCGAGACGAACGAGTCGGGCGACATCCACCCCTGCATGTATCTCCGGCGCGGGGGAAAGGTCGAGGAGCACGTGTTCGAGGGCCATCACATGCATGACTTCACGGGCGCGGAACAACAAGCCCAGCTGGAAGGTTTGCTGAAGAAAGTCCTAGACAAGTAAGGAGACGATGTGGCCATCACCGACAACGAAGAGCTGAAGCAGATCTACGCGGACACAAAGACGATCGCCGTGGTCGGCGCATCGGCGAACGAGGAGAAGGTCGCCCACACCATCCCCCGGTTCCTGCAGCGCAACGGCTTCAGGGTGATCCCGGTCAACCCCCGGGGCGGCGAAATCCTGGGAGAGAAGGTGTACGAGAAGCTCGAGGACGTACCCGAGCCGATCGACGTCGTCGACGTGTTCCGGCCGTCGGAGGAGACTCCCGAGGTAGCCAAGAGCGCGGTGGCCGTGGGGGCCAAGGTTCTGTGGCTCCAGGAGGACATCTCCAGCGAGGAGGCCGAGAAGATCGCCTCCGAGGGCGGCCTCAAGGTCGTGATGGACCTCTGCATGGGGGCCACGTACCACCGCCTCGTCAAGATGGGCGGAGGCCCGGGCCCGAACGACTGAGGCATTTGCCCGAATCCGGGTGACCACACCGGATATAGCCCTTTTTGACTATTGACCCGGGGCCCATTTATCCCTATCTTGGACACTCTCCGCGTTCTTCAACGACCCGGAGGAGGGAAAGGGAGGGAGACATGGCAGATATCAGAAAGCTTCTAGCGCTGTCGTTGACAGCGATGCTCCTCGTGTTCGCGGGGGCCACCGGCGCGTTGGCCGGCCACAAGCCCGGCCACCAGGAGCCGCCTTCGTGCGATCCGCATCCGACGAAGCCCGGCTTCCAGAACAAACACTGCGACGACCCGGCGACGACTCCGCCCACGACGCCTCCACCGACGAACCCACCTCCGGGTAACCCACCTCCGGGTAACCCACCTCCCACCACCCCGCCGCCTGTGACGGGTACGGGTGGGAACCAGCCTCCGACCACGGTCGGCGGTGCCGGCGGTGGCGGCGGTAACGGCGGCGGTGGCGGCGGTGGCGGCGGTCCGGTCGCGGATGCACCTACGGCCGTCACGACCGACGAGCTGCCCTTCACCGGGCTGGATCTACCGGAAGCCTTGCTGGCGGCCGGACTGCTCCTGACGCTCGGTGGCGCCTCGCTGGCTCTCGGCAAGCGGCGCGCGAGGGTTAGCTAGAGAGTTCCAGGTACTCCAAGGGGGCGCTCCCGTTCCGGGAGCGCCCCCTTTTTTGGGTGACCGGCGCCTACTTCTCGGACATCGCCCGGATCAGCAC
>JBOGVX010000002.1:0-4252 GCA_050693165.1 Actinomycetota bacterium
AAAGGAAACGCCGCACGCAAGGGTGCGGCGACATGTATGTCCACTTTCAGCTGCCTCTCCTTCCCGGCCTCACGGGACCGGCTTAAAGGGGAAGTTCCAAGTGACAGCATACATCCTCGAGGCGACGCTGTGATTGGCGTGGTGTACCCTCTTGGACGTAGGAGGGAGGAGATAGCGTAATGATCGGCATACCGACACTCGGCTGGCCCGAGCTCCTGCTTATCCTCGTCGCACTGCTGCTCCTGTTCGGCGCTCGCAAGCTCCCCGAGATGGCCCGGTCCCTGGGAAGGTCGTCCAAGGAGTTCAAGGCCGGGCTGCGCGAGGGAGCGGCGGATTCAGACGCCCCGGAGACGCCCGAGAAGGCCCAGACGCCCGAACAGAGCAAGCCGCCCGAATAGCTGAGGGAGGCGGCAGCTAAAGTTCGTCCCCCAAACGGCCGATGCCCCTAACGCAGAGGCCTCAAGGACGTTAGACAAGTTGATGATGAGACCGTTGGCCCTTCGTGCCGGCGGCGACCGCCCGCATCGCTCACCGGCCCATCTGGGGGGGTTCGCCACGCGAACCGCCCTTTTCGTGCTTTCCGCTCTTCTGCTGACCGGCTCTCTCGCGGGACAGGCGTCGGCCCAGGAGGTCCCGCCGCCACCCTCCCCCGTAGTGATCGGACCGGGACCCGCGCTTCCTCCACCACCGCCCTCGCTTCCCGGCTCCAAACACGGCAAGGGTGGGAAGGGCGGCAAGGGCGCCAAGACCGGCAACAAGACCAAGGGCGGCCGCACGAAGGCGGGCAAGGCCGGTGGCAACGCCGGCCTCGACCTACGGGCCAACTGCGCGCCGTTCGGCTATACGCAGACCTACGGATCCTGGGGCCCCGCAGTCGCCTACGGCGGCCCGGTCACCGTCGTGTACGAGGCGGAGAGGTGCTCTACACCCGACGGACGTTCCCTGGACCTCGCCGCGGAGGGCACCGCCAAGGTCTTCCAGGGAGCCTCGGAGGCGGGCGCGCTCCTCGACACTCGACCGTTCCTGTTCACCGGTACCTGGAAGCAGCCCAAGAACGCCGCGGCGTGGCCGCTCGCCTGGTGGGACTGCTCGGTCCCCTACGCCAGCTACAAGTGGGAGATCCCCGGGCTCTACACGTTCGAGGTGACCGCCCAAGCCGGCGTATGGAGCCTCGACGTGAACAGTCAGGGAGTGGGAACCCAGGCCGTCTCCTGGACCCACAACGGCTGCGCCGCCTAGCTCTCGCTATCCGGCTTCGGTTCTCTCGCTGGCGATCTTGCCGAGGATGCCGTTGATGAAGCGGCTCGAGTCGTCCGTCGACAGCTCCTTGGCCGCCTCGACCGCCTGGGATATGACGGCTCCGGTGGGGACGTCGTCCCTGTAGAGGAGCTCGTAGCAGGCGATCCTGATCAGGGTTCGATCGACCACCGGCATCCGTGACACGGGCCAGGCGTCGCTGTGCGAGGCGATCAGCCGGTCGAGCTCCTCGTGCTTCTCGGTGACCCCTCGGACGAGCTCCTCGGTAAAGCCCGGGACGCGCTCCCCCAGCTCCTTACGTTCCTCGAGCACCTCGACGGGGTCTCGGCCGGAAACATCCGCCTGGTGAAGGATCCCCGCCGCCAGCCGCCGGGCGTCCCGCCGCCTGGCCATCCGCTATTTCTCCCGCGTGAGGTACTCGCCCGTCCTGGTATCCACCCTGACGCGGTCGCCCAGCTCGACGAACAGCGGCACCTGGACCGTGATGCCGGTCTCCAGCTCCGCGGGCTTGAGGGCGCCGCTCACACGGTCCCCCTTCATGCCGGGCTCCGTCTTCGTCACGGCGAGCGAGACGGAGGTGGGCACCTCGACGCCGATCGCGGTTCCCTCGTAGGTGGGAACGAGACAGCTCGCTCCCTCGATCAGATACTTGACGGCGTCGCCGACCACATCGAGAGGCACATGCGCCTGCTCGTAGGACTCGTTGTCCATCAGGACTAGGTGGTCTCCCTCGCGGTAGAGGTACTGCATCTCACGCCGATCGACGATCGCCAGGCCGACCTTCTCGTCGGCCTTGAAGGTCCGCTCCTGCACGGCTCCCGACTTCACGTTGCGCAGCTTGGTTCGGACGACGGCCTGTCCCTTCCCGGGCTTGTGATGCTGGAACTCGAGCACGGTCCAGAGCTGACCGTCGACGTTGAGGGTCATCCCGTTCTTCAGGTCATTCGTGGAAACGCTCAAAGCGTGGTGAGCTCCCTGGTTGTCCGGGGCAACGCCCGGCAGCCGTCCTTCCCCACGACAACCATGTCCTCGATGCGCACGCCTCCGAGTCCCGGTATGTACACGCCCGGCTCGACGGTGACGACCGTGCCCTCCAGGAGCACGTCTTCGGAGCTCCGGCGCAGGGTTGGGCCCTCGTGGACCTCGAGCCCGATACCGTGTCCGAGCGAATGCCCGAAGCGGTCCCCGTAGCCGGCATCGTCTATGACCCGGCGGGCGGCGGAATCGGCGTCGCCGGCGATTGCCCCCGCCTTGACCGCGCCCATACCGGCATCCTGGGCTCGGAGGACCAGCTCATGCATCTCCCGCAGCTTCGGGTCGGGCTTCCCGAACGAGACCGTCCGGGTCATGTCCGAGTGATAGCCCTCGACGCGAGCGCCGAAATCGAGCTTCACGATGTCTCCTCTGGCCAGCGGGCGATCGCCGGGGCCGTGGTGGGGCTCGGCTGCATTCTCGCCGAACGCCGCGATCGTGGGAAAGCCGAGCGCATCCGCTCCCACGTCGCGCATGACCACCTCCAGCTCGAAAGCTACCTCTCGTTCGGTGACCCCTTCGGCGAGCTTGCTGGTGACTCGCTCGAAGGCGTCGTCCGCGGCCGCCTGAGCCCTCTGGATTAGACCGAGCTCGTCCCGATCCTTGATCCACCGAAGGCGCTCAACCAGCTCCTCGGTCGGGACCAGCTCCACGCCCTCCAGCGCGTCGAGCTCGCGCCAGGACTTGTAGGTGACTCCCGAGGACTCGAAGCCGAGCCTCGTTATGGATCGTGCCTTGCAGGCCTCGGCGAGCGCCTCCACGAACCTGCTGGGGTAAGTCTTGCGCTCGATGTCGGGTACTTCGCGACTGGACTGGTCCTCATACCGGCTGTCGGTGAGGAACACCGCGTCGTCGGGTCCCGCCAGCAGCTGCCCGTTGGTGCCCGTGAACCCGGTCAGGTACCTGACGTTGACAAGTCTGGTGACGAGCAGCGCATCGATGCCCGGCTCCTCGAGTGGGCCGCGAAGCCGCGATCGTCGTCCCGCGTGGTCCATGGCGGCGCTCATGATACCGGCGGGCTCGCGCGCCCCCGCAAAGAGAGGCGAGAGGCGGTCCCTTGGGACCGCCTCTCGAACCCAGCGGCCACTCCCCCCGAGGCAGCCGCCGGGCGTCTGGGCCGCGCGGAGGCTATGTCGGGGGCAGGTCCTTGCAGAGGGAGAAGGACTCGTCGCCGTAGAGGAAGCGGGCGCAGCTCAGCTCGACCGAGAGCACCCGGTAGGTATCGGCGAAGGTCTCCCCCTCGGTGACCGTGTACGTGGTGTCGTCGATCTGCACCTGCACCGTGCTTTCGTCGAGCACGTCGACCAGCACGACCGGCCTTCCGGTTACCCCGATGCTCTCGTCGCCGGGCTCGCCGTCCGAGGGCGACCCATCCGGCGCCGGCGACCCATCGGGGGCGGGCGACCCGTCCGGCGCCGGCGACCCATCGGGGCCGGGAGACCCGGACGGCTCCGTGGGCTCCTCGACAAGCGGAGTGAATGGATCGCGGCCTCCGAAGAACGTCACGGCCCGTGGAGGCTCCGAGGGGTCGTCGGTTGGCTCGTCCACGCCCGTGCCGGGCGTCGCAGGTATGGGGGCCGGTGAGGAGGTCTGCGTGGGGGCGGCCGTTTCAGGTTCCTCCTCACCGCCCATGAACAGGAAGAAGTACGCGAGGGCGCCCACGGCAAGAACCCCCATGACTATCAACAGGTTTCGTTCTCTGCTTGTCATCTCAGGCTCCTGTCGTCGGCGACGGGATAGTGGTCGGGCTCTCCGCGGGAGACGCCTCCGGGGAAGGCGTGGCCTCGGGCTCGGTGGGAGCTATCGGCACGGGCGCCCCGGGGCCAGCCTCGAGATCCGTTGTGTAAAAGCGAACGTCGAGCTGTACGTCGATCTGGGGCAACCCCTGCGTGCCTTCCGCCACCGTGATCGTGACGACCTTGGACGAGCGCGGTAGCGTCTCCAGCCGGAAGAGGAACTCGTC
>JBOGVX010000003.1:0-5466 GCA_050693165.1 Actinomycetota bacterium
GCGCGGGAACTCGATCTTCGGCAACGACGGCCTCGGGATCGACCTCAAGAACGACGGCGTCACGGCGAACGACATGGACGACCCCGACAGCGGGCCCAACGCTCTCCAGAACTTCCCGGTCATCACCTCCGCTCAGGCAGGAACCAACAACGTTCAGGGGACCCTGGACTCGACGGCCTTGACGACGTTCGACCTGGACTTCTACCACTCCGCCGCTTGCGACGGATCAGGGAACGGAGAGGGCACGACCTTCCTGCAGAGCACTCAGGTCACCACCAACGCCAGCGGGGACGCCACCTTCAACTTGAATCTCACCCCCACGCTTACCGCCGGTGACGTGATCACGGCAACAGCCACGGATCCCGATGGCAACACCTCCGAGTTCTCCGTCTGTCAGACGGTCACCTCTTCGAGCCCCCCGGGCGGGGGCCCTCCGACCGACACCGACGGCGATGGGATCCCCCAAGACCAAGACGCCTGCCCGTTCGTTGCCGAGGACAAGGATGGCTTCGAGGACCAGGACGGCTGCCCCGAGGAGGACAACGACGAGGACAGTGTCCCGGACGCTCAGGACGCCTGCCCGAACCAACCGGAAGACATCGACGGCTTCGAGGACGAGGATGGGTGCCCGGAACCGGGCCCGCAGGGGGCGCCTTCTCCGACGCTGCCCGAGTGCCAGGCGAACCCGGCGGCCAAGTGCGGCACCGACGGCGATGACACCGTCACCGTGGGCAACGCGGAGACCTGGTACCTCGGTGCCGGCAACGACAACGTGGTCATCACCGGCTGCGACAACGTCGTCTACCTGCAGGGAGGCAACGACGTCGTGGTCGTGCTGAACCCGAACTGTCCAAACACCATCTTCCTCGGCGACGGCGACGACTCCCTCAGCACGGGTGGAGGCACGGCCAGAAGCTCGGAGTCGACCGGTTCCGTTGCTGGCCTGACAGTCAACGGCGAGGCCGGGAACGACTCGATCCGCGGAGGCGGGCTGGGCGATGCCCTCCGGGGGGGCCGGGGCAACGACTTCCTGGCCGGGCTCGGAGGTAACGACGTCCTCAAGGGCGGGGGCGGACCCGACAAGCTCCGTGGCGGAGCCGGGAACGACACCCTCAACGGTGGAGCCTCGAGGGATTCCTGCAGGGGCGGGCCGGGGCAGAACAAGCTCAAGAGCTGCGAGAGCTAGGCCAGGCGGGCGCCAAGCTCACGGACCACGCCAACCAGCAGGTCCACGTCTTCCTGGCGGGTTCGCCAGTTGACGATCGCCGGGCGGAACGCCACCTTGCCCTCGAACAGGGTCGTGCCGACGTAGACGCGACCGTCGGTGAGGATCTCCTCCCCAATCCGGGTGTTCACCTCGTCGATGGCCTTCTCGTCATCGACGCCGGGTGGGCGATAGCGGAAGCACACGATGTTGAGCGGCACCTCGGCGAGGCGCTCGAGGTCGGGAGCCTCGTCGACCCGGGCCGCGATCCGCTGGGCCAGGTCGAGGTTGCGCTCGACGATCTCGCGATACCCCTCTCGGCCGTACGCCCTCAACGTCGCCCAGATGACGATCCCCCTGGCGCGCTGCGAGCTCTCGGGCGTCATGTAGCCCGGGTTGGGACGGTGGCCCTCGGTGGTCAGGTAGGCGGCGGAAACCGTGAAGAGCGAGTTGAGGATCTCCGGGTCCCTGACGAAGGTGAAGCCGGTGTCCTGCGGAACGTTCAGCCATTTATGACCGTCGGAGCTGATGCTGTTCGCCCGTTCGATGCCCTCCAACAGTGGGCGCGTGCGGGTAGAGAGCGCCGCGAAGAGCCCAAATGCCCCGTCCACGTGCAGCCACGCGCCGTGCTCCTCCGCGATGTCGGCCATCTCGGCGATCGGGTCGAAGTCTCCGGCGTTGACCTCACCTGCATTCGCCACGACGATGGCGGGCCCGCCGACCTCTCGAAGCGCGGCCCGGAGCGCTTCGGCGTCGAGCCGGCCGGCCGCGTCTCTGGCGAACGTGCGGATGTTCTCGCGTCCGATCCCGAGCATCGCGCACGCCTTGCGCGCGCTGGCGTGGATGTAGCCGCTAGAGAGCACGGGGACCGGCGGAAGGCCGCTCATCCCCTTCGCCTCGATGTCCACTCCCTGCTTGAGTCCCCACCATCTCCGGCCGGCGGAAAGGCCAGCGAAGTTGGCCATCGTCCCGCCCGTGACGAGTGTCCCTGCCCAGGACTCCGGGATCCCGAATAGCTCCTTCAGCCACGAGACGCTCACGTCGAACAGCTGGGCGCCCAGGGGGCTGGCCGGCCAGAGGCCCGGGTTCTGGTCGATCGCCGTGCTCAGCCAGTCGGCACCAGTCGCAGCGGGCGTAACGCCACCGATCACGTAGTGGAAGAAGCGAGGACCGGACGAGGCGACCGAGGCGGGGAGCCCGCGATCGAAGAGCTCGCGGAGGGCTTCCGAGGCACCCGCGCCTTGCTCGGGGAGCGGCGCCACCAGGCCGTCGGCGAAGTCGTCGGCTTTCGGGTCGCGCAGGGGCCGCTCGTCAAGCGTTTCTATATACGAGCGTGCCTCACGCTCGACGAGCGTCAGGACCTCGTCGATCTCCTCCCGCCGCGGCCCGCTCAACTACAGGTTGCCGCGCTCGGCCTGCTCGCGCTCGATGGCGACGAACAGCTCCTTGAAGTTCCCGAGCCCGAAGCCCTGTGAGCCGTGGCGCTCGATGATCTCGAAGAACACAGTGGGCCGGTCCTGCTGGATCTTGGTGAAGATCTGCAGGAGGTAACCCTCGTCATCCCGATCGGCGAGGATCCCGAGCCTCTCGATGTCGGAGTAGTCCTCCTCGATCTCGCCCACGCGCTCCTTCAGGTCGGCGTAGTACGTCTGCGGCACGCGGATGAACTTCACGCCGCGAGCCCGAAGCGCGTCCACGGCCTTGACGATGTCGTCCGTGACCATCGCGATGTGCTGAACGCCGGGCGAGCGATAGAAGTCGAGGTACTCCTCGATCTGCGACTTCTTCTTGCCCTCCGCGGGCTCGTTGATCGGGAACTTCACGCGCCCGTTGCCGTCCCACATGACCTTCGACATCAGAGCGGTGTACTCGGTCGAGATCTGGTCGTCGCGGAAATGGACGAGCTGGCTGAAGCCCATGATCCGCGCGTAGTAGTCGACCATCTCGTTCATCTTGCCGAGATCGACGTTCGCGACGACATGGTCGACCGCCCTGATGCCGACCTCCGGCCCATCGTCGGGATAGGACTCCTCGGCCCGGAAACCGGGCATGAACGGACCCGAGTAGTTGTCGCGCTCGACGAACGTGTGGATAGTCTCGCCGTAGGCCTTGATCGCGGAGGCGACGACCTTGCCGTGCTCGTCCTCCATGACCCTCGGCTCGAACGCGCTCTCCGCGCCGCGCTTGGTGGTCTGCTCCCACGCGTCGGCCGCATCGTTCACCCGCAGGGCGACCGACTTGACACCGTCGCCGTGCTCGAAAGCGTGGCGAGTGATGGCACTCTCGGGACCCATGCCGCCGGTGAACACGTAGCGGATGTCGCCCTGCTCCACGACCCAGGACGCCATATCGCGCATCTTCGTCTCCGGCCCCCCGTAAGCGGTCACGTGGAAGCCGAAAGCTTTCGAGTAGTAGAACGCCGCCTGCCGCGCGTTCCCCACGTAGAACTCGACGTGATCGATCCCGAGGAGCGGAAGGAAGTCCTCCTGCTTCTGGGGCTGAGCCTCGGTCTCGGCCTTCGCCATCCCGGTCACCTCCTGGTCGGCGTAATGGTACCGCCGACCAGGAAGCTTCCGCCGCCAACAAGGGCGAACTGCGCCGGCCGCCTCAGTAGGCGTTCACGGAGCGCCGGCTCAGATGTCGTAGGCCACGAGACCGAAGTCGACCCAGTTCTCCTCCCCTGCGGGGAGATCGGCAACTGCCGCGTCGGTCGCATACCCGAAGTCGCCGCCGACATAAAAGCGCTTGCCATCGGGAGTCAGGGCGACGGACCAGGCGGAGTCGAAGTCGTTCTCGATGGGGCCCGCAGAGTTGTAGCGAACCTCCCACTCCTTGGCCCCTTCATTTCGCATGTCGTCCACGGCATCGTAAGACACGGTCGAGAACGATCGTGATCTCCAGCCCCTAAAGGCGCTCCACTGCTCCACGAATCCCGAGACGTAGACGTGATCGCTATCCGGGCTCACCACGACCGAGGTGGGGATGTCGACCGGGACCGGCGGTACGCCGTTGGGACCGGATGCCATAACCTGGGCATCCCATGCCTGGAGGCCGTTCTTCGTCTTGACGGCGATGGTCTCCTTCACCAGCGTGAACGGCGGCCACCATTCGTCAGGCCTCGCCAACGTGTCCCTCGTAACGCGGCTCACGTACAGACGATCACCATCCGGGGCAAGCGCCGCACCGAAGTTCTGCCCCAGCGCCAGGGTCCCCTCGATGGGGAGATGATCAGACCAGAGGGGGTATCCACTCCCCGGGTCCAGCGCGCGGATGAGCATGGTCCGCTCGGCAAATCCGACCAGATAGAGACGCTTCCCGTCCGGCGCCACGAACAGCCGGGCGGTAGCGTAGTTCGCCCCCCACACGTCACAGTTGACGATCCCCAATGAACCAGGGCAGTTCACGGTGTTGTCGTCCAGCTCCTCGGTCCGGGCAAGCCACTCGATCTCTCCCGTGTTGACATCGACTCGGAGCGTGATGAGCTCGATACCCAGGTCGCAGGTGACCCATTGGCCAGGTTTGTTGGGGTGGGGGCAGTACTCCACGATGTTGTTCCAACCGGCGATATAGGCATCCCGTCCGTCGGCGTCAAACGCGATGTCCGTCCCGGCGCGGCGTTCGAACGCTGGGAAGGCGACGGGGTGGAGGGGCGACTTCCATATCGAGGTCCAAATCTCGTGTCCGGACTCCGCGTCGTAGGCGATCGTCGCCATGCCGGAGGCTCCGGCGCTCTCTCCAGTCACAAGCACAGCGCTGCCATCGGGGCTGACCTCGACAGCGTGGGCTATGTCGAGCCCGGGCGGCGGCCCCGCGTACACGGCGTTCCATAACTCCTCCCCCGTCGTAGCGTCGTATGCCACCGTGAGGTAGGTCAACACTCCCGGCCCTAACCGAATGTGCCCGGGGTCGCTATTCCACAGCGCGGCGCCGCGGTGCCCAGTGACGAACACCCGAGACCCGTCAGGGCTGATGGCGATGTCTGTGGGGACCTCCAGCGGGAGGCAACCCGTGTCGAACCCGAGGCGTGCGCTCCACAGGCGCTCTCCGGACGCAGCGATCGCCACCGTGGCAAAGTCGTAGTCCCCACCCGAGCAACCATTGGGCATCGGGCCGTCCCAACTCGCGCCGGTCATGTAGACAACGTCGCCGGAGGGACTCACGACCATATCGCTTACCTGGTCGTGCCCGTGCGCCTGATGGCCGGCCGGGTGGTCGTACGATGCCGTCCAGGCCTCGCACGGACCAGATGGATCGACTAGCTC
>JBOGVX010000004.1:0-4032 GCA_050693165.1 Actinomycetota bacterium
GCTGCCGGCCTAGCCTTGCTGTGGGGGGGCTGGAGGCTCGGCGGGCGGTGGAGTGTCGGACGGCGGGGGACCGCCGGACTGACCGGGGGGACCGCCACGTTGACCCGGAGGACCGCCACGCTGGCCGGGGGGACCACCACGCTGGCCGGGGGGACCACCACGCTGGCCACCGGGGCCGCCGAAGCCCCGTCCGCCTCCGCCCCCAGGACCGCCGAAGCCGCGTCCGCCTCCGCCACCGGGGCCGCCGAAGCCACGCCCCTGTCGCTTGGGCGGGGGCTCGGGCTTGGTGCGTAGCGGGGGGAGCGGGCGAGTGGCGCCCTCGCGCTCGAAGCGGATCAGCATGGAATCCATCCCCTTCTGCTCGCGCGAGGTCTCGTGCCAGCCCTCGCGCTGCAGGTGCTTCATCCGGCCCGTGGCCGTCTTGCGCAGCGCGTCGGACCCGGGCGCCCGGGTGAAGAACGTTTCGTAGAGAACCTCTTTTCCTGCCACGGCGGCTGAGGTTATCAGACGGCCCGATAGCATCACCGAACGTGAGCCAGGAGGGAAGACGCGATCCGATCGGAGGGGTGTTCGTCGCGGGCGCGGCGCTGCTCTTCGGCGGGACCGTGGTGCTCGGGAAGACGGATGCTGTCCAGGCCATCCCGGTGACCTCGATGCTGACGGTTCGCTTCGGGGTCGCGGGGCTTGCTCTCGGGGCGGTGCTACTTGTGTCTCGCCGCGGACTGCGCCCGGCGTCCGGCGAGTGGCGGTGGCTCCTCGCCCTGGGTGGGGTCGGTTACGCGGCGGAGTCCACCTTCTTCTTCCAGGCTCTCGGCCGGGGGACGGCCGCGACGGTGACACTCCTCTTCTATACGTACCCGGTGATGGTCACCCTGATCTCGGCCGCCTTCGGTCTCGGCGTCCCGGGCCTCCTGTTGATCGTCTCTCTTCTATCCGCGGTGGCGGGAACCGCGCTGGTCGTGGGTTCCTCTGGCGGGCTCGACATCACGTTCGCCGGCATATGGTTCGCGTTCGCATCGGCGCTGACGTTCTCCGTGTACCTGGTGACCGCGGATCAGGTCGTGCGGCGGACCGGCCCTCTGGCTTCCGCCATGTGGGTGAGCCTGTCGGCGTCGGTGGCGCTCGCGGCCTACTCGGCGGCGACAGGCAACGCCGAGGTTCCCGAGGGTGACGCGCTGTTGTCGATCACAGCGATGGGGCTGCTGACCGCCGGAGCGTTCACCCTGCTGTTCCTGGGTCTGCGCCGAGTAGGCGCCGTCCGCACCGCGATCATCGCCTCGCTCGAGCCCGTGGCGGCCTCGGTGCTCGCGCTGGTCTTCCTCGACGAGGCCCTGCGCGGGGGCGTGCTCGCCGGCGGGCTTCTCATCCTCGGCGGGGCCATCGCCGCCTCGCTGGCGAGAGGCGTGCGCGAGCCCGAGCGCGCCGTCCCCTAATTGGGGCTCGCCGGTGGAGTACGCGGCGCGAGCGCGTCCAGGAGCTCACGTAACGAAGGGTGGCTCACGTGCCACGCCTTGACTCCCGCGTGGCTGGCGGCCCGGGAGGCCCTGCCATCTCTCGTAACGAAGGGGATGTCCAGTCCCATGGCGAGAGCAACATAGATTCCGTCGTAGGTCGTGAGCGTCCCTCCAAGGCTCCATGCATCGTCTGTGCAACCGTGAGGGAAGGAAGCCCCCAGATATCACGGTGACGTTGCGCTGGGCGGCCCGTTCGGGAAACATCGCCGGTGACCGGCAGTTGGAACACAAGAGGAGAGGAGAATCGATGAACCCGGAGAGGCTGAAGCAGGTTCCGCTCTTCTCGGACCTGTCCGAGAAGGAGCTCGTGCAGGTGGGTAAGTGGGCGGACGAGGTCGACGTGGCCGAGGGCAAGCACCTCATCGACGAGGGCCAGTTCGGCTACGAGTTCTTCGTGATCGAGGAGGGCAAGGCCGAGGTCAAGCGCGGCGACGATGTCATCGCCGAGCTCGGGCCCGGCGACTTCTTCGGGGAGATGGCCCTTTTGGAGGCCGACAGGCGGAACGCCTCGGTGATCGCCACGAGCCCCCTACGGACGATCGTCATGACTCGCCGTGACTTCGCCGAGATGCAGGCCGAGATGCCCGGTGTCTGCGACCAGATCCATCAGGCCGTGGAGAGCCGCAGAGAGACCTAGCTCCCTCATATATTTCCGAGCACCCCAACTGAGTCCTTGTGCGCATGCACAAAGGGCTGCGGCGCCTTTCCCTCGAATTCTCCCTTGGCAGCAATCGATCCTGGAGGGAGCGTCATGCGCCGGACCAACGTTTTCACCGCAGCTACCGGGCTCGTCCTGGCTCTCGGCCTGGGGATGCCCGCATCAGCCGACCCCCCCGCACCCCAGATCATCGATGCTGCCGGTGACGCCAACTTCGTCAACGCCAATGGCAATACCAACTTGGAGCCGGCGAACGGTCCTGACACGAGTGCCGTTTACAGCGAGAGTGGGGCAGACTTCCGCTCGATCAGGTTCTTTACCCGCTACACCAAGGTGAAGATCAAGAATCCCGAGGGCGTGGTGGAGATGATCGACTACAGGCCCAGCGCGCTGCAGATCGACATCACGATGAGTGGAGACATCAAGCCGGCCAAGAACTCCTTGATCTTCCGTGTGCAAACGCTGATCGCCGGCTGCCAGGCGTGGTTCACGGGCTGGATCAGGGGTACGCAGCCGGGTGCGGCAGAGGTGGAGCGCGCCCAGATCAACAAGTCCGCGGGGACGTGCCCCGGCGGTACAGGCGCCGTCCAGAATGGTTTCCAGCAGATCGTGAGCGGCAACCTTCTCACGCTCATCTACCCGTTCGAGGCAGAGGCGTTCTCAGGCGCGATGGCGGGATTCATCAAGAGCGGGACCCAGATCGATCCTGCGGGGACGTTCACGAACAACGCGAACTACCCTCACGTTCGTACGGTTATCGGTGGAACGGTGACCGCTCCGTCCATCGATCAGACGGAGCGGCCAACGCCGTTCACGGTGGGGTCGGATGTTCCGGCGGACGTGATCTGCGCTAACACGCCGGAAGATCCGGAGTGCGCCGCTTAGCTCAGGAGCAGCCCCAAGCGCCCCAGCCCGAGGAACGGGCCATCTGCAAAGCCACGTCAACGTTCGCGTAGGCGTCGAAGACACTCTCGCCCTCATGGCCGTACGAAGCTGCCCTTTTCGGCCAGTAGCGGGTGGAGTGCTGGTAGACGCCGGCATAAGGTGGGTTGTAGGCCTTGGGGTTGAGGCCGGACTCACACTCCGCAACGCTGATCGCCTTGGCAACATCCACCCCGTACCTCGCGGCAAGGCTTCGGATCATCTGACGAACGGTCTTGGCGTCTTTCGCTGCGACGATGGTTATCGAGGCGCGGTCCCCGCTCTCGAGGACCTTCGGGGCAACCCGGTTGGCGCTGCGAGTCGCGAGCTCCACGGCACCGCCGAGAGAGAGCCTGCTGCTCTTCGCCATCCCTCCTCCGGCTCGCGGGTAGACCACGCGGGCCGTCGTGCGGAACGCGCTCTCTCGTTCGAGCTTGTCGTCGCACCTGACGTTCGGAACCCGAGCGCTCGTCGCGTCGCTGGGGCCGGACTGGCGGAACATGGCCATCTCGACCTTCACGCGGCCGGGCTCACCATCTGAGAGCAGCTCCTGGGCCTGGCGGCAGGCCGCCTGATGCAGCAGGTCCACGGTTCCCGGGAGAGCCCGAGGGTCCGTGGTGCTCCCTCCGGCTCTGACGTTCCCCCTGAGCTGATAGCTCGAGGGCGCTGCAGTCTCCTCGGCCGCCGCGGTTCCCGCCGCGCTGAGGGCGAGCGCGGCCACGAGCGTCCCGGCCGCGAGCTTCCTCCTGTTCGTGAGCGACATCGCCCACCTCCTTGGTTTGCTCTGCCCTCGCCCAGGCGCGCGTCAGCGCAGCCATGGGGAAGGAGGGTTCTTCTCTTGGATCCCGGAGGAGAGACGGGACGGTCTTTCTTGGTCGACCGTCTCAGGGCACCTACTCAGAGGTGCGATGCGGGACGAGCGCGTAGTTTACCGAACAC
>JBOGVX010000005.1:0-5106 GCA_050693165.1 Actinomycetota bacterium
ACTTACATCCCTGTGATTCTCGACGCCATAGCCGTACGCTAATCGAACTAGTGTTCGGTGTCAACGACCGTGTCGCCAGAGCTTCGAACTTCTCTCAGATACGTTCGAAAAACGACACTCCCTGAGAGAACCTGCGGGGATCCAGGTGGCTAGGTCGTCAGAACTCGCACTCCACCTCGGCCTCGGCGTCGCACGAGTCACCGGTGACGTGAGGACCTCCGTCGGCGGTGTCGGTGCCGAGGCTCCCGATGAGAGTGTCGTCTCCTCCCTCGCCGTCCAGGCCGTCGTTGCCGGCCGACCCGAACAGGAAGTTGGGGCCGTCGGTGCCGATCAGCTGGTCGTTGAACCCGCTCCCCAGCAGCTCCTCGATGCCACGTAGGACGTCATTGCCATCGCCGATCGATGAGTGGATGCGAAGGTCGGCAACGACCGGACCGGGTGCAAAACCGAAGTCGACCGCATCAGACCCCGCGCCTCCGAGGAAGCCATCGTTGCCGTGCCCGCCATACAGGTTGTCATCCGAGCCGCCGCCCCGAATGGTGTCATTGCCCTTCTGGCCGGTGATCTCGTCGCGGCCCGAGCCCCCGAAGATCGTGTCGTTGCCGCCGCCGGCGCACACGATGTCGTTGCCCCTGCGACTCCTGATGATGTCGTCGCCGCCCCGGCCGACGATCACGTCTCGCCTGCTCGTGCCCGACAGGACGTCGCCGCCTTGGGTGCCGATGATCGTGGGAGTGCGCCCGAGGCAATGAGGGACCGCGAGGGATTCGGGCATCCCCGCAAGAACGAGTGCGGCCAGGACGGCCGTTCGAACCACGATCCTCACGGAGACCTCCCTCCCTAGGCGTCGGCCGGAGTATAGGCAGGAGCCCTCAGCGCTTGCGCCGCCTTTGCCGCTCCTCCGCGGCCCGGGCGTCGATCTCATCCCGCAGCGCCCCAAGCTCCTCCAGGACGGCGAGATCCTTGGGCCGGCCGGCGTGGCGCTTCATCCGAATCAGGTCGTCCAGTGCCGCTACCTCGGCCGAGTAGCCGCTGAAGTCCATGGTCTTTGCAGCGGGAGCCAGCTCCTCGTACCCGCCCGGAGCGCCGGATGGGAAGGCCAGGATGTCCAGCGATCCAGCGTCCGTGACGAAGGTGAAGTTCCCACCCATCTTCAACGTTTTCGCATCCAAGATGAAGGGCACGTCGTCCGGTGCCCCGCGAAGATGCGCGTGAAGATCCTTGAGCGCGCGGACCATCCGCTCGAGATTCTCCGGGTCAGGCGCGTAGCAGACATCGGTGTCGTAGGTCACGATCGGGGCCCCCCAGGAGTTGGCGGCGACGCCTCCGATGATCACGAAGCGAACACGACGAGCAACCAGGGCTTCGATAACGTCGAGCCGGTCGTCCGTCATCGGCGGAGGCCCGCCATACGACGCGCCACTCGATCAGCTTCGGCCGTGGCCTGCCTCACTCTCTCAGGGGGAGTCAGCTTGAGCAGCTCTTGCGCGAGGGTTCTGTCCACCCCGATGCCGAGCCTGGGAAGCGATTCCAGGCCCTCGCCGCAGGCCTCGAGGAGGCTGTCGAGGGTGTCGACCCTGGGCACGATGGCTCCCGACTCGATCCTGCCCACCTGTGACTGGGACACGCCCGCGCGCTCCGCGAGCTCGCGCTGCGTGAGACCGGCTCGACGCCTCGCCTGCCGAAGAACCCTCGCTGCGTCCATACCCGGAGGATGATAGCAGCTTTGCTATCACTCATACGTCGTCTGATAGCACACCCGCTATCACGCGCTCTTGACGGATAAGAAGCTACCCCGGCCTCGAGCTGATTGTCGCCTGTACCATCCGAACATGACCTCGATCGAGGACCTCGTGCACGAGTGGGAGGGCGAGGAGGTCCTGCTCCGGTACGAGCCCTCACTCGAGACCTGGATATTCATCTCGATCCACTCCACGAGGCTCGGCCCCGCCGGCGGCGGCACGCGGATCCTCACCTACTCCACCCCGGCCGAGGGGCTGGCCGACGGCATGAAGCTCGCCGGCGCGATGACCCGCAAGATGGCCGTCGCGGGGCTGCCGTTCGGGGGCGGGAAAGCGGTGCTGGCCGTGCCCGCCATACCCCAGGGAGACGAACGCCTTCGCCTCCTGGAGGCTTACGCCAGCGCGATCAACTCGCTGCACGGCACGTTCCACACCGCGACGGACATCAACTCGACCGAGGAGGACATGAACATCCTGTCCACGATGTCGCGGTTCATCCACGGCAAGGGACCGGCCTTCGGAGGGTTCGGCTCCTCCGGGCCGCCCACGGCGGTCGGCGTATTCCACGGGATCCGCGCGAGCGTCGAGCACGTCTTCGGCTCCCGCTCGCTGGAGGGACGATCGGTGCTCATCCAGGGCGTCGGTGGCGTCGGCGAGCATCTCGCGGAGCTGCTGCGCGAGGATGGAGCGGAGCTGATCCTCTGCGACATAGCAGAGGAGAAGGTGCGCGGCCTCGCGGAACGGCTCGGCGCCCGGGTGATCGAACCCGGATCCGAGATCGAGACGGAGACCGACGTGTTCGCGCCGTGCGCGATGGGAGGCCTGATCTCCTCCGACACCGTTGACCGCCTGGCGTGCAAGATCGTCGCGGGCTCGGCCAACAACCAGCTCGCCGACCCGGAGGCGGCCGAGGCCCTCCGCAAGCGAGGCATCCTGTACGCGCCCGACTACGTCATCAACTCCGGCGGAGCGATCCACCTGATCGGCCTCGAGGTCCTCCGGTGGGAAAAGGACGAGTACGAGAAGCATCTCGAGGGAGTCGGCGACACGCTGTTGTCCATATACCGGACCGCGGACGCCAAGGGCATCACCACCGTCACCGCCTCTGAGCGCCTGGTCGAGGACCGCCTGGCCGCCGGATAGAAGCGATCAGCCCGCGTTGATGGCCTTGGCGGCGCGGATGCCGGACTCGAGCGAGCCCTGGATCCAGGCGTGGTACAGCGAGCAGTGCTCGCCCGCGAAATGGATGCGGCCCTCCGGCGTCACGATCGCGTCCTGAAGCGCGGACTGCTGCTCCGGCGCGAACAGGGCAAACGCCCCCCTGGCCCACCGGTCGCTGTACCAGGCGTGTGACGCGCCGACCTCGAACTCGTCGCGGATGCGCGGGTGGATCAGGGCCACGTTCTGCAGGGCCTCCTCCAGCCGCGTCTCCTCGTCCATCGCCCCCCACTGCAGAGCGTCCTGGCCCCACGTGTAGGAGGCGAGCAGGATGCCGCGGGTCGTCGTCGGGTCCGAGGGCGGATAGTTGATGCGCCGTACCGGCAGGTCGGTGACGGTCGCTCCCCCGACGATGCCGTCCTCCTCCTCCCAGAACCTGTTGCGGACCTGGAAGAGGACCTTGCTCGACGCGTGGTAGTTGAGCTGCCGGATCGCGCGCTGCTTCTCGTGCGAGAACGGCGTCAGCACCTCGATCGTGCGCAGGACCGGGAACGGAAGGGTGCAGATCGCGTAGTCGGCCGTCGCCGTGTACCGGCCGGCCTCGGTCTTGTAGTGGATCGTGACCGAGGTGTCGTCCTGGTCGATCGCGTGCACCTCGGTCCCGAACCGGACGCGGTCGGCGATCGCCGCGTACATCGCGTTCGGCAGAGCGTCCATGCCGCCGACGATCGTCTGCATGTCCTCGTACGCGCCGCCCAGGTCCTCGCGCAGGACCTCGACCACAGCGTTGTTCATGTCGGCCTCGACGAAGTTCATGACCGCGTAGAACTCGATCGCGCCCTCTGAGAACCCGCGCAGCTTCAGGAACTCATAGAGGGAGTACTGGTCGAACTGCGCGACGATCTGCTCCCACGCGGCCTCCCCGCCCTCGTCGAGCATCTCCTTGATGTCCGCGATCGCTACCGCCCACAGGTCGTCGGCGCTGCGACCCTGCTCGTGGGGCGCGAGGTCGAACGGCATCTTCTCGGGATCTGCCTGCGCGTCGGCCATCGTCATCCGCTCGCCGCCTATGTAGGCCAGCCCGTGCGGGTTCCCCATGACGAACGGGGAGAGCTCGAGGTCGAACAGGTCGCAGTAGGCCAGGGTCAGGTCGTGCGCGCGAGGGATGCGCATCGCACCGAACTCCGCGTAGAGGCCGGGTGCGAAGTCGCGGCACGTATAGATCCGGCCGCCGACGCGGTTCTGAGCCTCGAGCACCAGGACGTCGTGTCCGGCACGGTCGAGCTCGAAAGCCGCGACCAGGCCGGCGATTCCCGCGCCGATAACGATCACGGACTTGCCCTCGCCGCCGCTCGGCTCGAGCCCCTCACGGGCCGTTTCGAGGGTGGCGGCGGGCACCGGGCGGTCCTCGACCGGCCCCCGTCCACCGGTCGCCAGCGACGCGTGCTCGTCGGTGTGCTCGTCGCTCACGCGGCCGGCTCCTCGTGGATCTCCTTGGCCGCGCGGATCCCCGACTCGAGCGCGCCCTGGATCCAGGCGTGCCAAAGAGAGCAGTGCTCCCCGGCGAACCGCACGCGCCCTTCTGGCTGAACTATGTGACGTTGCAGCCGGGTCTCTTGTTCCGGCTCGAACAGCGCGAACGCGCCGCGAGCCCATCGGTCGTTGTACCAGGCGTACGTGGCGCCGACCTCGTATTCCTCGCGTATCTCGGGGTGCACCTTCGCCACGTCCTCCAGCGCCTCCTCGAGCCTGGTCTCCTCGTCCATCCCGCCCCAGCGCAGCGCGTCTTGACCCCACGTGTAGGACGCGAGGAGGGTACCGCGAGGCTCGTCGGGGTCCGCATGTGACTGGTAGCCGATCCGGCGGATCGGCAGGTCGGTAGCGGTCGTGCCTCCCACTATGCCGTCGGTCTTCTCCCAGAACCGCGTCTTGGTCTGGAACAGGATCTTGGTCGAGGGGTTGTAGTTGAGCTCCCGGATGGCCTTCTGCTTCTCTCGCGACCACGACGGCGTGACCTCGACGTCGCGCAGGATCGAGAACGGGATCCCGCAGACCGCGTAGTCGCCGGTCTCGGCGAACCGGCCCGACTCCGTCTTGAACCTCACCGTGACCGAGTCCTTGTCCTGCTCGATGGCGTGGACGTTCGCGCCGAAGCGCACCTCCGGCTTCAGGTTCTCGTAGAAGGCGTTGGGGAGCAGGTCGAAGC
>JBOGVX010000006.1:0-7827 GCA_050693165.1 Actinomycetota bacterium
GGCCCCGCCCGCTATCAACGGCCAGGGGGCCGCGGGAGCGATCGCAGCCGCCGAGTCGGTGCTCGGTGTTCCGTATCAGTACGCGGGCGACAGCCCCGAGGAGGGCTTCGACTGCTCGGGGCTCACCATGTGGGCATGGGCGCATGGCGGAGTGTCGCTCCCCCACTCGTCGGCAGCCCAGTACGCGGCTCTGCCCCACATCGACAAGTCGCAGCTGCAGCCCGGAGACCTCGTCTTCTTCTACAACCCGATCCATCACGTCGGCCTGTACGTCGGTGGCGGGATGATGATCGACGCGCCCCACACCGGCACCGTCGTCCAGCGCCGCGCGATCGAGTGGAGCGTCTACACGGGCGCCGCTCGCCCCGGCTAGCGCTAGTCCGGAGGTTCTTCCTCGACGGGTTCGATGCCCAGGCGGTCCAGGCGTATGCGGTGGCGCTCGAGGATGTCGAGGAGCACGCGCTTCTCGCCCTCGGGACCGCCGAACAGCTCGGTCAGGGCCCCGGTCTCGTCCATCGCCTTGCGCGTCTGCGTGAGCGCCTCTCCGACGACCCTCCGCGAGTAGGCCGCGACACGGTCGCGCGCCGATGGGTCCGCCTCCATCCCGCGCTTGAGCTCGTCGAGCGCGAACGCCTCCTCTGCGTCGCGTTCGGCAAGGGTCCGGCGAAGCAGCAGGGCGGAAACTGGATCGACCACCGCGACGAGAACATCAGCGAAATCCGCCACCATCGCATCGCCCACGTAGTGGAAAGCCTGAGCCTCAATCCAGTCGGCCGGCTCGGTTCTCTCGAAGAAAGAGTCGAAGAACGGCTTGAACGCCTCGATCATGTCGGCCGAACCGATCTCTTCGAGGCGGTACTCGAGGAGGGACGTGCTCTCTCGCTCCCGGGCCGCCACGGCCTCCTGGTGCTGGCGCCCGCGTGCATCGGTGGCAAGCGTGGCCGCCTTGGCGGCACGCTCGGTAGCAAGCCTTTCCCCGTATGCGAGGGCGGCCAGGACCCTGGCTACCGTGCTGGTCTCGCTCACGCTGCGAGTCTAGGCGGGATGCGGGGAGGCCGAACTCGGGATTTTGTCAGACCCCCCCGCTACCCTCGAGCTATGGAGGGGAAGGCGCAGGTCATAGACCTCGCGGGCTGGCGCCGCGAGCACGGCGAGGGCCAGGACGAGGAGCACGAGCGTCTCGCGGCGGCCATCGACCACCTCGACCGCGCGCTGGCCGAGAGGGGCTCGGCCGACACGCCTTCATGGCTGGTGACGGAGCTGCTCGCGGTGCAAGGGTGCCTATCGCTCGGGTTGGCCGAGGATGCCGCCTGGCGGATCGAGAAGCTCGCTCAGCGCACCGAGCGCCTCCGGCCAGCTCGCTAGAAGCGTGTGCTTCACTCAGCCAGCAACAGGTTCCCAAGTCTCTGCTCCCGGGAGTTTCCGGCCTTGAACTTTGCCGCCAGCTCCCTTCGACTCGGTCCCGGCACCGGAGGCAGGACCTTGCGGAGCGGAGTCGCGAGAAGAACGGTCACGGCTTTGAGGAGCGGGCTAACCCAGAGGATCCAGCCTCGCCATGTGGCGCGAGGGTTGACCGCAAGATCAGTCCACATGACCCACCGTTTCACCAGAGGGACACCAAGCTCCTCCATCCTCTTGCGGAAGACGAGGTCGCCCTGGAACCGGTCGCCCTTCCGGTCCTTGCAGAGGTGGTCGTGCACGATTGCGGCCTTCGTGTACAGGCCGTACCGCGGCGCGTACCAAGAAAGCAGGAGCGGGACCGATGCAAGGTCAGTATCGAAGCCCTCCTCCACGATCGTTGTGGGGCCGCCGCTTGGAGGCGTGTACTCGAGCCGTTCCGTGAGGATCCAGTCGTGTGGCCGCTCGTGACCGTACTCCGTCAGTACTACGAACTCGGGCTCGAAGGTCACCTCAAGTCATCCGAACGTGAATCGCGGCAGGTGTCCTCGAAGGGCACGAGGAGCTCAGACGTCGGTTCCATGCTCTTTCCGATGGCGGGCTCATAGCGAAGGGGGCAGCTACCAGGCGCTCTGGTTCTCGCTGACATCGCTCCAGCGGCCTAGCACCCTTGCGGGTGCCCCGGGCGCCGGAACTGTGCCTCCCGCGGCAGACCGAGCGTGGGTCCTGCCCCCTTCGGAGGCGCCTCTCGGCCCCTCCACTCCGATTGTTCTCCTCCTCCGACGGAACTTCAAGCCGGAAATCAGGCCGTGTCGGTGGGCCTCGGTAGGGTCTCCGGACCCCTAGCGCGCGACCCACGGAGGTGATAATGGGCACCATGTACGTCACCGGATCGGTCAGAGGTCCAAAAGGTGAGGAGACCGTCGAGTTCCTGGTCGACAGCGGCGCGATGTACTCGCTACTGCCGCATGCGATCTGGACTGCGATCGGACTCGAGCCTCGGAGAGCACTCGGCCTGAGACTCGCGGATGGGACGGTCATCGACAGACATGTCTCAGAATGCGAGTTCGTCTTACCGCATGGAGACACCCATAGCCCGGTGATTCTCGGCGAGCCCGGGGATCAGGCGCTGCTGGGAGTGGTCACCCTCGAGAACCTAGGCGTGATGCTGAACCCTTACAAACGCGAAATCGTGCCGATGCAGATCCTGATGATGCGGGTAGGCTGACTCAGCTGCTCCTGGCGCGGCCGATCCGGCGAAGATAGATCCACCCCAGAACCGCGGCGAGCATCGCTGCCCCGGCAAAGATCGCGACCGGCGACGGCTTGGCCGCGGGGATGAAGCGCCGGCGCAACCGCACGGGCCGTCTGAAATCGCGGATCTTCCACTCTCTCTGCTGCGCGATCTTGCGCAGCTCGCGGTCGGGATTGACGGCGACCGGGTTGCCGACGGCCTCGAGCATCGGCAGGTCGGTGATCGAGTCGGAGTACGCGTAGGACCCCTCGAGGTCGATCCCTTCCAGCTCGCGGATCGCCTCGGCCTTCTGCTCGCGGTAGGCGTAGAACTCGAGGTTGCCGGTGAACTTGCCGTCCACAACCTCCGCCCTGGTTGCGATCACGTCGTCCACGCCGAGCCTTTCGGCGAGCGGGCGGACGACGCCCTCGGGCGAGGACGAGACGATGTACACCTTCCGGCCGAGGGCCCTGTGCAACGCGATCAGATCGATGGCCTCCTGGTAGATGTAGGGGTCCACGACCTGCTCCAGTGCCTGGCGAACGACCGCGTCAACCTCTTCCTTGTCCCAGCCCCGGGTGAGCGCGAGCATGCCGTCCTTGGCCCGCTCCATCCGCTTCTCGTCGGCCCCGATCATCAGGTAGACGAGCTGGGCGTAGGCTCCCCGAAGGAGCTGGGAGCGCGAGACCAGGCCGGCCTTATAGAACGGCTTGCTCAGCGCAAGCGAGCTCGACTTCGACACGACCGTCTTGTCGAGGTCGAAAAAGGCGGCTTCCATGCTCGAATGGTACCGCCAGCAGGGGATCCGGTCCGGTCCTGAGGGTGACGAGTGGCTGAACTTCAGGTCACTCGCGGATATCGCTGCTGCGCTGACCGGCGTCGTGCATCTTGCGGTCCGCTCGATCCATCCTGTGAAGGATCAGGTCGATCGCCGCCCAGACGGTCTTGGAGAAGGGGAAGAACAGCAGGATCGAGGCCGTCACGACTCCCAGAGTCACCATCAGGAGCGGAAAGACCGGTACGTCGGGCGCGGTTCTGGCTACCCACATGATGAGGATGGAGATGAACAGGATCCCGGCGACGCCGTAGTTGAGCGCCATCGCGCCGAGGAACGAGCCGTCGCCCTGGTCGAGCCGGAAGCCGCAGGTCGGGCACCGTTCCGCCATCACGAACCAGCGTCGAAACAGGCGACCGCTACCGCACCAGGGACAACGTTTGGTCAGCCCGCGAAGGAGAGCGGTCCAGCTGCTCGGGGATTTGCGGGCCTCCGATCGCACACCCTTAATCTACCTCTGCGTCTCGGACTCACCTGCCGCGGTCGCGAAACGTCCAAGGGTCTCGATCCAGCCGCCCGCATAGGAGTGGTAGAGCTCCGCGAAGTCCTCCGTGAGCCGCTCCCAGCCCCGGTGCTCGAGCTCGACGATCGTCCCGCCTTCCTTAGCGGCGAACGTCACCTCGACCTCCGTCGGCGGCTGCGGCCTCGAGTGAGGTTTCCACGCGACGACGAAGCGGTGAGGCGGCTCCCACGAGAGCACGTCGGCCCACGCGAGAACCTCGCCGCTCGAGAGATGCTCGAGGATCTGCCCGCCTGCGCGGGCCTGGAACTCGATGCGCTCGGCCTTCACGCCCTCGCCCTCGTGCTCCGTCGCCGCGCGAGAGTGCGTCTCGATGGGCCACCATTCACCCATCCCTTCGGTGAACAGACGGAAGGCCTCCTCGGGCCCACATTCGACCTTTACGCTCCGGCGGATCGGCTCAACGCTCATCGCTTCCCTACCTCTCTCTTCGCTGCCTCTACGAACGCATCGAGCGCAGAGCCCCAGTACCGCTCCAGATAGCGCCGAAGCGCCGCGAGCCCGCGCGGGTCCACGCTGTACAGCCTTCTGTTGCCTTCTTGACGGTCGCGCACAAGGCCCGCCTCCTTGAGGACACGCAGGTGCTGTGAGACGGCGGGCCTGCTGACCGGCAGGCGCGACGCGATCTCCCCGACGGCTCTCTCTCTACCTCGGACTAGCTCGAGAACCGTCCTCCGGGTCGGATCCCCCAGGGCCTCGAACACCCGCGCCTCAGCTTGGTTCGCCACGACTTACGGTAAGGTACGACTTACCGGCAGTCGATGTCAAGCGGGTGCGTCAGAGCGCTGCGCGCAACGCGGGTATGACCTCTTTCGCCAGCATCTCTGCCTGCTCGTCCTCCCCCGGGCCCGCGGGGCAGAAGTTCATGGCGTGGAAGCCGAGTCGCGCGAAGCCCGCCAGCTGCTCGGCCAGCTGCTCGGACGATCCGGCGATCACGAACGACTCGACGTCGGCGTTCTCTTCGACCCGCACGTCCACGTTGTAGACGCAGGTGATCGCGCTTGGGTCCCGCCCGGCCTTCTCCGCGGTCGCGAGCACGCGGTCCCGCATACCTGTGACCTGCTCGGGCAACGCAAGCTCGTACGTGGGGATCCAGCCGTCCGCCAGCCGTCCCGTCACCGCCAGCGCGCGCGGCCCGTAAGTGCCCAGCCAGATCGGGATCCGGTGGTCAGGCTTCGGCGTCAGCTCCGCGGCCTCGGTCCTATAGATCCGGCCCTCGAACGTGAAGCCGGGCTCGTTCCATAGTCCGCGGATGACCTGTATGGCCTCCTGCATCCCGTCGACCTTGTCGCGCGGCGACCGCTCGCCGAGGCCGAAGGCGCGGAACTCCTCGTCGCTGTAACCGCCACCGAGCCCGAGGATCAAACGGCCGCCGGAGAGACGATCGAACGTCTCCGCCATCTTCGCCAGAACGGCGGGATGCCTGTACGGGGTCGCCAGCACGCGGGACGCGAGCTGGATCCGCTTCGTCGCTGCCGCCATCCAAGAGAGCATCGTCCACGTCTCGTGATTCGCGGACCGCCCGTGGAGATGGTCGTTCGAAGATACGAAGTCGAAGCCGAGCTCCTCGGCTCGTCTCGCCGCCGCGACCGGGTCCGCACCCGGCCCGGCGGACGTCGGAACGTTCAAGCCGAACCTCATCTCAGCCATCAGGGGACCTCCCGGTCATTGGATCACTCCTTGTACGACCAGCCAGACGCCGAGCCCGGCGAGCACCACGCTCAGCCACGTGCTCACCCAACCTCTCACCCGCTCGCTCGTCCTGCGGATGCCCATGCCCCCGAGCAGCACCACAGCGAGATCCCCGAGCGCCGCGCCGAGGAGCAATGCGCCCGCGGCCAGCAGGGCGCTGGTACGCCCACCGGTTTCCGTGGCTGTGGCGATCAGGGGCGAGGCTACCGCGGCGAGGAATAGCCATGCGCCCGGATTGAGGATGATGGCGAGGGAGCCGCGGGCGACGGGCGAGAGCTGACGCCGCTCTGTGGAGGCCTCGAGAGGCTCGTTGCGTGAACGGAAGCCGTCCCATGAGAGCCACAGCAGGAGCGCGCCTCCGACGATCTTCAGGACCCGGAGGACGGTGTCGGTCGGAGTGGCAACGGACAGCCCGAGCGCCAGGGCAAGGAGCATCAGCCCGAACGTCGCCACTGCCCCCGTCTGGGCCCGGAGGCCCCTGCGAACCCCTCCGCGGATCGCCTCCCCAAGGAGCACCGCCTGCACTGGACCCGGAGCGCTGGCCAGCGCGATGCCGAGACTCAGACCTGCCACGACAGGGGCGGTTGCCACGTCAGCCATCGGACATTAGAGCGCCTCGTGTCCACCAGATATGCCCGTGCGGCGACATTGCCCTAGATCGAGGCGTCCCCTAGAGTCGCCTCGGGTCTAGGCAAGGAGGAGATCATGGGGCGTATCTCGGCGACTCTGGTGGTTATCGTGCTCTCGCTGGCGGCATGCGGCGGGGACTCGGGTTCCGGCGATGGAGGCACCGCCCAGGGAGGCGGCTCGGTCGGACCCGTCGATGCCGTCAGGTGCGCTGAGGTAGCCGCGGCCCTGGCCTCGGCTACCGTCGGAGCCACACAGGCGCTCGCCGGCGCAGCCGGCGGGGAGTTCGCGGGGTCGATCGAGACCCTCGACCAGTTCGCCGGAGAGGCTCCAGACGAGATCGCGGCCGACATGCAGGTCCTCGCCGAGGGTTACGCGGCAGTTGCGGCCGCGCTCGAGGGAGCCGACTTCGATCCGGCGAGCGGCCAGCCGCCACCGCCTGAGGTCATCGCGCAGCTCCAAGCAGCCGGCGAGGCCCTGAACACCACCGAGTTCCAGGAGGCGAACGCTCGGGTCAACGACTGGTTCGCGACGGAGTGCGGCGCCCCGGCCCCGTAGACATCTCGCCCGGACCGACGATCAAGCCAGCGAGGGCAGATCGTCCATGTTGCTCAAGACCTGTTCGGCGAGCTCTCCGAACCCCTCAACCGCAACGAGGTCGCGGGCCGAGATCATGCCTACGACCGTCCCGCCCTCGCAGACGGGAAGGTGACGAGCGCCAAGAGTGACCATGGCCGCCGCGGCCTCCTCCAGGGTGTTGTCCGGATCTACCGTTAGCACCTCGCGGGTCATGTAGTCATTGACGATCACACTTCCGAGGGCCCGGCCCTCCGCAGCGGCGTGAAGCACGTCCCTCTCACTCAGGAGGCCAATTAGCGAGCGTCCGTCGAGGACGACCAAGCACCCGAGAGCATGGAAGTCCATCCGGCTCGCGGCCGTCTCCAGGTCCTCTCCCCGCGACGCCGTGACGACATTCCGCGTGTACACGTCTCTGACCTTCATCCCGCACCTCCCTCTTCTTTAGCCAACCGTAGGCAAGGCCGGGATCTCTGCCGAAGGCCGATGGGCCCTCGTCCTAGGGGTCTTATGCCCTGGTACGCTCGCGCGGAAGTGGACGCGATCGATGACCGGCGCAGGGAAGCCCTCCTCCAGGCCGGCCTGGCACTCGCCTCGGAGCTATCGCTGCCATCTCTCCTGCAGAAGATCACCGCGCTGGCCTGCACCGTGGCGGAAGCACGCTATGGAGCACTCGGAGTCCTCGCGAGGGACGGGACGAGGCTCGACGACTTCATCACTCATGGGGTCACCCAGGAGGAGCGAGACGCGATCGGCGACCTCCCGGTAGGCCACGGGATCCTGGGTGTCCTGATCATGGAGGGTCAACCGTTGCGGCTGCGGCGGATCTCCGATCACCCTCTCTCGGTTGGATTTCCCGCCAACCACCCGCAGATGGTCTCGTTCCTCGGGGTTCCCGTCCGGGTTCGGAACAAGGTGTACGGGAACCTCTACCTCACCGAGAAG
>JBOGVX010000007.1:0-3283 GCA_050693165.1 Actinomycetota bacterium
ACGACGAGAACCTCGACATGCAGCGGCTGCTGCAGCGCTGCATCCGCGCGCTGAAGGAGGCGATGGAACCGGACGGGTACAACCTGGGGATGAACCTCGGCCGAGTCGCCGGCGCCGGCGTCCCGGACCGACCTACGACATCTTCGCGGCGTACTGGCCCCACCAAGGGGATGACAATCCGTTCGCCGGATTCCTCAACAGCGTCTCGAAGTACGTGGCCTCACGGACCTTGAAGGAGCCGCTCGAGTGGAACAACTCGCACCTCCTCGAAGGTGACGTCCCCGAGGCGATCCGCAAGCTGAAGGAGGAGGGCGAGGGAGACCTCGTCATGCTCGGAAGTGGAGAGCTGGCCCAGACATTGATGGAGCACGGCTTGATCGACGAGTACCAGCTGTGGATCGTCCCTGTGGTGCTCGGAGAGGGGAAGCGCCTGTTTCGAGAGGGCCTCTCCAAGATACCTTTGAAGCTGGTCGACAGCACGACCGGCGGCAAAGGTGTGGCGATGCTCACCTACCAGCCCGAGTCGTAGCCGGGCCTCAGTCCCGAAGGAGCATCGAGGGGAGGCGCTGGGCTCGTGCTCTCGCCGCCTTGGTCCAGGCTCGAGGCCCGGCGCCTTTCAGCCGATCGGGCACCGTGACCAAAGTGAAGTCCTCCGGTGAGATCGAGCCAAGCTCGGCGGGGGAGACCGGGAAGGAGATGGTGCCCTCGGCTCGGGCCCGCGGCGAGTACGGGGCGATGATCGTGGCGCCTGCGCCGTTCCGCGATGGATCGAGCATCACGCGGTCCCCGCGTTTCGCCTTGCGGAACTCGGCGGTCACCAGGTCCGGTCGGCGCTCGATCACTGTCTCGGCGAGCCGTCCGGCGGCGTGCCGCAGCTGGTTCTGCGAGTAGCGGCGCTCGATCGGAACCACGACGTGCAGGCCCTTGCCGCCGGTCGTCTTGACCAGCGGCTTCAGGCCCAGGTCGTCCATGACCTCGAGCACCAGGAACGCGACCTCGACCGCGGCCTCGAACTCGCCCTCGGGAGGATCTATGTCCACGACGAGCAGGTCCGGGCGGTCGAGCCGGTCCCGGCGGACCGGCGCCGGATGGAACTCGAGCGCCGCCTGGTTGCCGAGCCAGCGCAGCGTGTCCTCGTCGTTGCACACCGTGTAGGCCACGTCCCGTTTCGCGCTCGGTGCCGGGATGGTCACGGTCCGGATCCACGACGGCGCGTACTTGGGTGTGTCCTTCTGGTAGTAGCGCTCTCCCTCCACCCCGTCCGGCGCTCGCACCAAGCTGAGGGGTCTGTCGCGGAGCCAGGGGAGCATGCGTCCGGCGACCTTGCCCAGGTACTCCGCGGACGCCTGCTTCGAGATACCGAGCGACGGCCACAGGAGCTTGTCGGGGCGGGTGATCTCGACGCGCCTGACCGTCATCAGACCCATCATCGCTGCCGGTTCCTGTCAGTGCCCGCCCTGAGGCTGCTGACGAGCCGCGACCCCTCTCGCGGCACCCGTTCGGACAGGTGGTGGTAGAAACGGATGGATCCTCGGAGGTGTCACAGGCGGGGCCCCCGTCTTGTCTTGTGGGGTAGCGGGTGATCCTCGCTGAGGGGAGCAGATGATGAGAGTGTTCGTTGCAGGAGCGACTGGAGCGATCGGAAAGACACTGGTACCCCGCCTGGTTGAGGCGGGTCATGAGGTTCACGGTATGACGCGCAGCGAATCGAAGCAGGGGACGGTGGCCGAGCTGGGCGCCGTGCCGGTCGTCGCGGACGCACTCGATCCCGATCAGGTCGCGGAAGCGGTGGGTAAGGCGAAGCCGGACGTGATCGTCCATCAGCTGACCGCACTTGCAGGGAAGGGCCTGCGCGGCCTCAAGCACCGCGTGGCGATGACCAACCGCCTGCGGACCGAGGGTACGGATAACCTGTTGTCGGCCGGACGGGCGGTGGGGGTGCGGCGGTTCGTGGCGCAGAGCAACTACGCCTTATACGCGCGCACCGGGGGCCCGGTGAAGAGCGAGGAGGACCCGGTCGATCCGTCGCCCCCGGGCAAGCTGCGCGAAGGCCTGGCCGCGATCCGACACCTCGAGCAGGCTGTTCTGGATGCGCGGTGGACCGAGGGTATCGTGCTGCGTTACGGCGGCTTCTACGGCCCAGGCACAAACATGACGCCCGGCGGGGACCTATTCGAGATGATCCGCAAGCGCAGGTTCCCGATGATCGGCGACGGCGGGGCCGTGTGGTCTTTCATCCAAATCGCCGACGCCGTGGAGGCGACGGTGGCGGCGGTCGAGCACGGAACCCGCGGCGTCTACAACATCGTCGACGACGACCCCGCCCCGGTCTCCGAGTGGCTGCCGGCATTGGCTCGGACGCTGGGCGCCAAGAAGCCGCTACGCGTGCCAAGGTTCGTCGTGCGGCTGTTCGCCGGAGAGGCCGGCGTGGTGATGATGACCGAGGCTCGCGGCGCGTCGAACGCCAAGGCCAAACGCGAGCTGGATTGGCGCCCGGCCTACCCGAGCTGGCGAGAGGGATTCGTGACGGCGCCTCAGAGGCGGCCTCAGGGGACTGCGGCGTGACCGATCGCGAGCAGCTGCTCGACGAGCTGCGGCCGACCGCCTTCGCCATCGCCTACCGGATGCTCGGCAGCGTCTCGGAGGCCGAGGACGTGGTTCAGGAGGCGCTGCTGCGGGTGGATCAGGCGGTCCAAGGCGGAGAGCAGATCGAATCGCCCCACGCGTACGTCGCCACGGTGACCACCCGGTTGGCGATAAACGAGCTGCGCTCGGCGAGGGTCCGCCGCGAGCGCTACGTCGGCGAATGGCTGCCGGAGCCGATCCTCACCGACGAAAAAGATGACCCTTCCTGGTATGCCGAGACGGCCGATTCGTTGTCGCTTGCGATGCTGGTGCTGCTGGAGAGCCTCTCACCCGAGCAGCGTGCCGTGCTGTTGCTCCACGATGTGTTCGACTACGGCTATCCGGAGATCGCCGCGATCGTGGGCAAGAGCGAGGACAACGTGCGTCAGCTCGCCACCCGCGCCAGACGCCACGTCGAGCAGCGCCGGCCCCGCTTCAAAACGACACGGGAACAGCGTGACGAGCTGTCAAAACGGTTCTTCGCCGCCGTGGAGCACGGCGATCTCGCCGGGCTCGAGACGCTGCTCGCCCACGACGTGGAGCTGACCGCCGACGGCGGCGGCAAGGTTCCTGGGGCCCTCGCGCGTCCGTTGCGTGGGCGCAACCGTGTCGCGCGCGCGATGATCACTGGACTCCGCCAGCTGGCCCGGATCCCGGG
>JBOGVX010000008.1:0-11493 GCA_050693165.1 Actinomycetota bacterium
GCCGAGGCGTCCCCACCCGGAAACGTCGTCAGCGTCTGGGACGCGGAGGGGTAGAGCACCAGAGGAGAGCTCTCCGGCAGCGGCCACGTGTCCGCGGTGAGGACGCGGCCATCGTTCAGGAACAGCTCTACGGGAGGGCCGGTGTCGACGTCTCGCAGCTGCAGGTGGCGGTCGAACCACGCGTGGAGCGCGCCGGTCCACTGATCGAACCGGTCGTTCGGGTACGGGAAGTCGGTGCTGCCGTGGTGCCATTGCCCGAACCACAGCTTGTCCTCGGGGTTGTTGCGCGCGGCGAACCCGGGCATCGTCGTGGTGCGGGTGGCCGCGTCGTGGGCGCCCTGCACGTGGAACACCGGGATGTCGGCCGCGACGAAACCTGCGGTGTGGTCGCGCTGTCTGTGCCAGTCGACCTCGACGCCGGTGAGGTAGGAGGAGCCCGTCGTGGCCGCGTTCTGGGTGGCGCCGCATCCCGCGTACTGCATCTCGTTCCCGAAGTTGTCGCCGGTGATCCCGAAGACGGGTATCTCCACAGGTGTCGGCGGCAGATGGCGCTGCCACGCGATCAGCTCGTAGCCCGCGATAGCTCCGGACCACGTTCCCAGATACGGGACGCCGTCCTGGAACTCGTGGTCGTACATACGAGGGGCGCCGGCGCTCGGCACGATCGTCTCGAGATGGGGCGGCGCAGCCGCGGCCGTCATGATCTGGGTCATCGCGTCGTACGAGTGGCCGGCCATGCCGACGCGACCGCTCGACCACGGCTGAGTCCCGAGCCACTCGACGATGTCGTACGCGTCGGCTCTGTCCTTGGGGCCGATGTAGTCGAGACACCCCTGCGACCGGCCGGTGCCTCGGAGGTCCGCGAAAGCCACGGCGTACCCGCGCGGCGCGAAGTAACCGGCGAGCCCGAGCGGCTCGCCTCCGACCTCCGGCCAGGGAAGGATGTGCGTTCCGGAGCGATCCTCGGCGGTGCCGTGGTACGGGCTCAGCTCGAGGATGACCGGGAAGCGCCCCTCTGCGGTCGGCCGCACGACCTCGAGGTACATCAGGATACCGTCGTCCATCGGGACGCGGTAGACGTCCCGGCGTATCTGATGCACGGCCTGGCTCAGCCCCTCGATCTGGGTGTAGTCGGCAGGCGGCTCGGGCGGCTCCTCGTCGGCGGCGGCGGGCATGACCCAGCCACTGATGGCGAGCAGGAAAGAGACGAGCACGAAGCGGGCGGCGGACACCCTTGAGGATTCGACGCGCACGCACGGTGTCCCTCCTTGCTGCATACGGCCTCGCGAGGGGACCTCTAGAATCGCGCTCGTCCGACTACGAAAGGAGCACGGTATGGCGAAGGACATCACTGTGATCCTCAAGGACGTGCCCGGCACGTTCGCCTCGATGGGCGAGGCTCTGGGCAGCGCCGGGATCAACATCGAGGGGATCTGCGGATTTCCCGCCGCAGGCGAGGGCATCTGTCACATCCTGGTCGAGGACACGGCCGGCGCCAGGAGTGCCATCGAGGGTGCCGGTCACGAGATCCGCGACGAGCGCGACGTACTGATCGTCGACGTCGAGAACAAGCCCGGCGAGGTCGGCCGCGTGACCAGGAAGCTGGCCGACGCGGGGATCAACCTCGACCTGATCTACCCCACCAACAAGGGGCAGCTGGTACTCGGCGCGGACGACATCGACAAGGCTCGCGCCGCGATCTAGGTGCGGCTGGTCACATTCGCCCGAGACGGCGGGCGGCGCCTGGGCGCGCTGGTCGGGGATGCCGTCGTCGACCTCCCCGACCTGGTCGGCGACGCGGGCTTCCCGCAGACCATGGAGGACCTGGTCGGCGCGGGCCCGGGGGCGCTGGCGACGGCGGACAACGCGCTCGCTCGAGCGGACGGCCCCGAGCACACCGTTCGGGACGCGCGCCTGCTGGTCCCGATCCTTCCCGGCTCGATCCGTGACTTCCTCGCTTTCGAGGATCACGTGAAGGCGGGCTCGGCTCGTCGCAAGGAGCCGGTGCCCGAGGCCTGGTACGAGATGCCGATCTACTACAAGGGCAACCATCGCTCGGTCTACGGCCCGGACGAAGAGGTTCCGTACCCGAGCTTCACCGAGGAGCTCGACTACGAGCTCGAGGTCGCATGCATCCTCGGCGGTCCAGGCCGCGACATCGACGCCGACGATGCCGCAAGCCTGATCTTCGGGTACACGGTCATGAACGACTGGTCGGCTCGAGACATCCAGCGCAAGGAGATGTCCGTCCGCCTGGGGCCCGCTAAGGGGAAGGACTTCGCGACGTCACTCGGGCCATGCATCGTGACCGCCGACGAGCTCGATCCCGCTGCGGTGAAGCTGACGGCACGCGTCGACGGCGAGGTGTGGTCGGAGGGCTCGCTCGGCGACGCGCACTGGACGTTCCCTCAGATGATCGCCCACGTCTCGATGGGCGAGGACGTGTGGCCGGGCGACCTCTACGGCTCGGGAACGTTCGGCGGTGGCTGCGGCCTCGACCTCGGCAAGTTCCTGGAGCCCGGCGCGGTGGTCGAGCTCGAGGCCACCGGCATCGGGGTGCTCCGCAGTCCCGTCGGTCCGAAGCGCTAGGACCGTGACCGGGATATCGGTCACACCCTCGACGGACCCGTCCACCCTCTATGACCGGGATACCGGCCAGTCGAAGCCAGCGACTTTCCATGATCGATCAGAACTAGGCGAGACTGAGCACGGTCATCAAGGCCTCGTCTATCCCCCACATCTCCTCGGGACTCGTGTGGGCCACTAGCTTCCCAAGCCGGGTCGAATCGACAGCGCCCATCTGCTCGACTAGCACCCTAGTCGTCTCCTTGCCGATCGCGATCTCGGGCCTAAACGAAGCCGCCCTGGCGCTGCGCGAGGTCGGCGCGACAATCACGACCGAACGGGGAAGGAGGGCGTCAGACTGCACCACTACGCCGAGCCTCTTACCGCGCTGCTCGTGACCCACGCCTTTGGGGAGACGCAGCTCGAAGACATCACCTCGCTGCACGAAGCGACTCCATGAGCTCAGCCACCTCCAGCATCTCGCGGCGGTCTTCCTCGTCCGACTCGAGCGCCTGCACTTCGGCGGCGAGCGAAGGGGAACTTCGCATGCGATCTGCGGCGAGCATGATCGCCTGCCGGATGGCGTCTGAGCGGCTCAACCCGGCTGCCTCGAGGCGACGAAGCGCCTTCAGGCTCTCTTCGTCGAGCCGCACGGAGATCGCCTTGGCCACGTTCGTAAGTGTATCACGGTCTGTCATACGCTTGGCTGCCCATGATATCCTCGCCCACCGACACGCTGGAAATAGTCATTTTGGGCTATTGCCGGAAGGGCCCTCTGAGCCTTTCAATCACTCTTCATGAGAGACGACATGCGTCCCGAAGATCAGGCGGGTATAGAGGCTCAGCGGCGAGGGCTGGCGACGGTCGCGCTCCTGGTGGCTCTCACCGTGCTCGCCATCCTGGCGCCGAAGCTCGTTAGCTGAACGCCGGTCCCAGAGGAAGGATCTCCTCGAGCTCGTCGAGGGTCTTCTGGTCCAGCTCGACGTCACCCGCGGCCGCGTTCTGGCGCACGTGCTCGGGATCGCGGCTGCCCGCGATCGCCGAGGTCGCGCCGGGCTGATGGATCAACCAGGCGAGGGCCAGCTGCGCGATCGTGATCCCCAGCCGGTCCGCGACCGGACGTAGAGAGTCCACGACCGCAAGGCTCCGCTCGAGCTTGCCCGGCGCGAAAAGCCTCCCGTAGTAGGACGCGCCACCCCTGCCGCGCCAGTCGTCGGGGCCGAACTTCGTCCCGGCGGTGATCGCTCCCGTCAGCAGCCCATAGGCGAGCGGCCCGTAGCAGACCGTGCCGATCCCCTTCTGTCCGCACCACTCGATCAGGTCGCGGTTGGAGGGGTGGAGCATCGAGAGCTGCGGCTGCAGCGAGTCGACGTGCCTGATCGCCTCGCAGCGCTCGATCAGCTCCTTGTCGAAGTTGGACACGCCGATCCATCGGACGAGGCCCTCGTCGACGAGCGCGGCCATCGCCGTCCAGGTCTCCTCGACCGGCACGCCGTCGTCGGGCCAGTGGAGCTGATACAGGTCGATCCGGTCGGTGCCGAGGCGCTCGAGGCTCCCCTCGATCCCCTTCCGGACCTCGCCGGCGCGGAACCCGCTGCCCGACCCACGCGGCGCGAGCTTCGTCGCGACCAGGACGTCGTCGCGGCGACCCGCCAGGGCCTTGCCGACGATGGTCTCCGACTTACCGCTGCCGTAGACCTCGGCGGTATCGATCCAGTTGATCCCGGCATCGAAGCCCGAGTGGATGGCCTCGATCACCTTGTCCTCGGACTCGTTCGGGCCCCAAAGGCCCTCCCCCGCCTCCCACGCGCCGAACCCAACGACGGAAAGCTTCGGTCCCTGGTTGCCGAGCTGCTTCGTCTTCATGTCCTCAGTCTTCCACGGTTTCGAGGAGTCGAACCGTGAAGGAGCGGGGCGCATGCGGATGAGTCGCCTTGCAGGTCAGCAGGCGGGGATCGAGCCTGTCCACCTCAACTTCGGCTACATGCGGCGCGCCGTCCGGGCCCGTGAAGCGAACGATGTGCGTTGACCCGTAGGCCTGGTGGCTCTCCAGGTTCAGGTCGTCCACTCCCGTCAGCCCGACTTGCCAGCGGATGTGCTCCTCGGCAGCCTGCACGGCACGAGGGAACGCCGATCGTCCGCGGTACCGCTCCAGGATGATCACCCCTGCCGCGTACGACTCGACGGTGCGCGCAGCTTCCGAGGGCGCGACCCGCCCGAAGTACATCCCGTGGGGGAAGCAGACGATGTTCCCGGCGAACCGATCCCCGCCGATGTGCGTGCACTCCCACGCGTTCTCGAAGCCGGCCAGGGCACGGAAGGCCGGGGCGCCGTAGCGCGCGCAGCACTGGTCATGCTTGCCGTGCGTGCACACGAGGAAGAGCGGCTCATCGAAGGGCTCCCCCACGGTCTCGAACCTCGTCTCGACGAGCGACGGCACATCGAGGGCGAGCAGCTCCTCGGGATCGGCGATGTCCAGGGTACGGATGCGGCGGTCGTGCACGCCCGTGTATGCGAGGAAGCAGCGCCGGGGCCCCTGCAGCCTGTCTCGTCGCTTGATCAGGAGGACGCGAACCCCGAGCCTTCGTCCGAGGTCGCGCAGCCGCGAGCCGACGTCGGGAGGGAACCCGCTGTCGACCAGCGCGTCGTGGCCCCACGGGCCGGGCTGCTCGACCATGAGCCAGAGCTTGAGCCTGGATGCGGTGCCGGTCAGCGCCTCGCCGTTCGAGGCCGATACAGCCGAGCACTCGAAGCGTTCAGTCGCCGTCAAGCTCCAGAGCACCCTCGCGGACCAGCCTCTTCACCAGCACGACGGCCGACGCCTCGTGGGCGAGCCCTGGAAGATCCCCCGCGGTGAACGGGGCGTCCGCGTTCGCGATGAACCGCAGGGCCGGCTCGCAGAACTCCGGCAGCCGAAGCTCGCGCAGGCCGATCACCAGCGTGACCTGCTGATCCTCGCCGATGACGCGGAAGACGCCCTCCGGCAACCGCCGCACCCGCGTGCCGCCATCGATCTCGCCGAGGTGCTCGAGCTGCTCGATCCGCCCGGCCGAAACGGGGCGCCGCTGACGCCAGAATCGCTCCGCGAACTTCGCGACTGCGTCCGCCCCGACCATCTCGTCGAGCCACGCGTGCAGCTCCTTGCGCTTCACCTCGATGTCGGTCGCCAAGGAGTCGGGGTCGTCGGCGAACCCGATCGGGAGCGGCTCGCGGAACGACCTCTGCTCGGAGACCTTGCGCATGGCGCTCCGCCACACGTCCACCCATGTGGACGCGAGGATCCCGACCGTGATGTGCACCGAGACGCCGTCCTGCGCCTCGGCGTCGTGCGGGAACCCTCGAGGGATGTACAGCGAGCTGCCCGGCGAGAGCTCGGCCTCCAGGATCGGCTCGCCGGGATCGCCGAGGGACTCCTCCCACGGCTGGTCGGGACCGGCCAGCTCGATGAGCGGCCTGTACACGCGCCACGACTTCTTCCCGTGCGTCTGCAGCACGAACACGTCATGTGTGTCGTGGTGCACCGAGAACCCCTGCGAGGTGGGCGGCGTCGCGTACGCGTTGGCCTGGACCGGATGTGTCAGCGCGAGCTCGAGCGCCCGGCAGAACCGGCCTATCGCGCCCGACTCCCGGTGAAGCGCGTTCAGAACGATGGTCGCGCCGGCCTCGAACTCGTCCGCGACTCGATCGGGCCGCGCCGTCCGCTCCAGCGACCGGCCCCCGATCTTTACGGTCTGCGTGTACTCCTTCGGATCGACGGGGTCGCCGTCTTTGACCAGCTTGAACTCCGGGATGCGCATGAGCGTCTCGGTGATCAGGTGATCGACGTCCGCGAGACCGAGCAGGCCATCGAAAGCGTGCGGCGCTCCGCGATGGAGCAGGGGCTGCTGGCCCCAGTGCTCCTCGGCGAAGCGCCGGACGTCGCCGACGCACAGCTCGAGCGCCGGCGCGTTCATCGCCGCGCTTTAGGAGTCGGTCGTGTCGGTGTCGCCGCCGCCCTCGTCCGTCGCGTCGTCGTCGGCGTCGGACTCGTCCGAATCGCCGCCACCGTTGTCCGTGCTGTCGGGGTCGGTCTCGAGCGATGCCGTGGATCCGCGGACGACGGTCTGGATGTCGTCGTCGGTCAGCGTCCTGTCGTCGGGCTCGATCATCCTTGCCTCCTTCCCCCTTGGGGAGGGGGCAGGCTACCGCTCGTGCGTGCTCTCGCGCAATGCGTGTCGGTGGCGGGGTGTAAACCACCCTCGTGGACGCTGCGAGGCTCGTGCGGGCCGCGCGTCATCGGGCCGGGCTCACCCAGAGCGAGCTCGCCGATGGCTCGGGGATGCACGTCCAGGTCGTCAGCCGGATCGAGCGCGGCCACGTACATCCACTGTTCACCACGGTCGACCGGCTGCTTCGCGGGGCCGGCATGGATGTGGTCCTTATCCCGCGTGGTGGATCGGCAATCGACCGGGCTCCGATCCGGGAGCTCCTGGACGTCGCCCCGGAGCGGCGGCTCAGCCGCGAACAGATGGCGGCACTGGACCTCCTGTGCCGGCGGAAGGTTCGGTTCGTTCTGGTCGGCGATGCGGCAGCCAGAGTTCACGGCGCGCCGATCCCTGTCTCGAAGCTGGAGGTCTCCTTCGGCGGGGACCCGAACAACCCTCTTCGATTCCAAAAGGCTGCTCGCGCCGATGATCTGTCGTTCCTTGAAGTCCGCTCTCCGCAGCTCTACGTGCGAACCCTCGAGAACGCCGAGCCCTTCCCGTGGCTTCCCGAGCCGAACATGCGGATCCTGAACAGGTGGATCGACGCGCCCTCAGGATTCCTCCCGTCGGTGGAAGATCTGATGGCCATGGCCGACCCCGATCGAAGAGAGCTCTTGGCGGCCGTCCAGGATGAGATCGACCAGACCTCCCCCGGCTTTCGGGCCCGAGGTCGAAAGGCGTACTACCGCGTCTAGCTGTCACGAATCAACCTAGGAGTCGTGAGTTCAGGGTGCCCCGCCCCAACCCCCGAGAGCTGCCGGCTCAGTCGATGAGGCCGAGGCCGCGGGCCCAGGAGGTCGCGTAGCCCTCGATCTCGACCGTGCCGAGCGCCTCCTCGCGCTCGAGGGGCTTCTCGGTCTCGACCATGATCGCGTACTCGTCCGCGAACTCCTTGGTCTTGGAGGCCTCGATGGCAGCCGCCTGGGGACCGTGGTGCAGGCCCTGCGGGTGATGGGTGATGAACGCCTCGCCGATCCCCGCCCGCGAGAAGAACTGGCCCTGGTGGTAGAAGAGCACCTCGTCGCGGTCGATGTTCGAGTGGAAGAACGGAACTCGCAGCGCGTCGGGGTCGCCGGTCTCGGTCGGCCGCGGCGCGAACGTCCCGATCTCGAAGCCGTCGCTGTCCCAGGTGATGTGGACGGACGGCGGAAGGTGGTAGCGGGGCGATACGACCGGACGGAAGTCCTCGACGTTGAGCTTCACCGGTACCAGGTCGCCCTGCCACCCGACCACGTCGAGCGGGTGGAACGGGTAAGTGAGGCTGGTGTACTCGTGGTCTCGCTTCACCTTGACGGTGAACTCACCCTCCTCGTCGTGAGGCTCGGGCTCCGGTGTTTCCAAAACGCCGGGGTCGAACAGCGCGTGCTTGCCGAGGATGCCCTTCGAAGGCTCGCGGTACTCGCCACGGCCCTCGATCACGTAGATGAAGGTGTCGTCGCCCTCCGGGATCAGCCGGTGCGTCGTGCCCTTCGGGACGATCAGGTAGTCGCCGCTCCTGTAGCTCATCGGCCCGTAGTCGGTCTCGAGCAGACCCTTGCCCTTGTGGACGAAGTAGCAGAGATCCCCGTCGGCATCGCGGAGGTAATACGGCATCGCCTCCGTCAGGCGGGATACGTAGATCGCCAGGTCCTCGTTCCAGAGGATCCGCTGCCATCCCGAGGCGGCGTCCGCCTGGTCGGGCGTCTTGAGGCCGCCCAGATCGTACGCTCGCGGCTGGAGCGGACCGTCCACGCGCACCCACGCCGTCGGGGGGTGCGTCCGGTAGAGGTGCGTGGCGCGGCCGTCGAAGGCCTCGCGCCCGTGCTCCTCCTCGAATGTCCCGTCGGGTAGCCCGACGTGCGCCTGCTTCGCGACCTTGCCTCGAGAAAGTGGGAACATCGAGCTCCTCCTACTTCTTCTTCGCCTTCTTCTCCGCCTTGCGCTCCGCGCCTCGCTCTTCCGCCCTGCGCTTGTCCCGCTCCTTCTTCGCGCGCAAGCGGTTGCGAGCCCACCTGACCTTCGGACGGCTGCCCCTGCCCATCTACACCTCCTCCGCGCTGCTGCCCTTGGCGAGCTCGGCGCTGCGCTGTCGCGCGGCCTCGATCGCGTTCAGGAACGCCGCGCGCACACCCGCCTGCTCGAGCTGGCGGATCGCGGCGATGGTGGTCCCGCCCGGTGACGTGACCATCTCCCGGATCTCGAACGGGTGCTTGCCGGTGTCGCGAAGCATCTTCGCCGTGCCGAACATGGTCTGCACGATCAGCTCGGTGCCGACGTCACGCGGCAGGCCGAGCAGGATGCATGCGTCGATCATCGCCTCGGTCAGGAGAGCGAAGTACGCCGGCGCCGATCCCGAGGTCGCCGTCACGGCATCCTGGTGCTTCTCGGGGAGCCTGACCACGCGCCCGACCGCACCGAGCAGCTCCTCCGCGACCGCGAGGTGCTTGTCCCCCGCGGAGGCGCCCGGGCTGATCACCGACATCGCCTCGTCCACCAGCACCGGCACGTTCGACATCACCCGCACGACCGGGATGCCGGAGTCGAGCTTGCCCTCGATCGTCGCGCACCGGATGCCGGCCGCGAACGTGATCACCAGGTGCTTGCCGGTTACCGCGCCGCCGATCTGGTCGAGGAGCGTGTCCATGTCCTGTGGCTTGACCGTGAGCACGAGCGTGTCGGCCCACGACACCGCCTCGGGGTTGGAAAGGGTCGCCTGGATGCCGTACCGCTCGTCGAGCTCCACGGCCCTCTCCTCGCGGCGGGCCGTCGCCATGATCTCGTCCTTGCTCCGGCCCTTGGACCGGATCAGGCCGGAGATCAGCGCCTCGCCCATCTTGCCGGCGCCGAGGAACGCGACGCGTCGGTTGTCAGCCATCTTTACCTCCTGGCCAGGTTGCTCGCGAAGAACCACATGTTCGCCGGTCGCTCCGCCAACCGCCTGGTGAGATACGGGTACCACTGCTCACCGTACGGGATGTAAGCCCTCACAGGGTACCCGCGCTCCGCGTACCACTCCTGCAGGTCCCGGCGGATCCCGTACAACATCTGTATCTCGATCCCCTCCCAGGGGATCCCCTTCCTGTCTATATAGCGGCAGGCGCCCTCGAGGAGCCGCGGGTCGTGAGTGGCTATGTGGACGGGATGGCCTCGCGAGGCGAGCGTCGAGAACAGGCGCGTGAACGCCTCATCCACCTCCTCGCGGGTCCGGTACGCGACCGACTCGGGCTCCAGGTACGCGCCCTTGACCAGCCGGACGGGCACGCCATCCGGCAGCGCGAAGATGTCCTCGGCGGTGCGGTAAAGGTAGGACTGAAGGGCGACGCCGACGTTCCCGTAGCGCTTCGCGAGAGATCGCAACGTCTGAAGCGTGCCGTCCACGTACTCGTGGCTCTCCATGTCGATCATCACGAGCATGTCTCGCTCGGCCGCGGCAGCCGCGACCCGCTCGGTGTTCTCGAGACACGCGTCGAACGAGGGGTCGAGCCCGAGCTGCGTCAGCTTGATCGAGATGTTGCCGTCGAGATCGGGCTCTTCGTGAAGCCGCTTCACGGCAAGGACGTAGGTGTCGGCCGCGGCGGAAGCCTGCGCGGTGGAGGTGACGTTCTCCCCGAGGTGATCGAGCATCGTCTTGATGCCCTCCCTCGCCAGGCCCCGGCCCGCGCGAAGACCCTCCTCCAGCGACTCCCCGGCCACGAACCGGTGGGCGACATGGCGTCCCAGTCGCGTGCCCGTGACGAGCTTGCGGACGGCCGGCATGTCCGTGAGCGCGAGGATGGGACCTCGTAGCAAGGGCCCGCTCATCGAGTCAGACGACCCGCGCGCCCAGGATCGACTCGATGTGCGCGAGCGCCCACCGGTTGACCTCCTGGTTGTCGTGGCCCGGGGCGTTGAACGTCTCGCATCCGTCCTTGCGGATCACCACGTCGTAGTCGCGGTTGCGCAGGTCAGAGGTCGTGTGCAGCACGCAGATGTCCGTGCAGAACCCGATGATCTGGACCTCGTCGGGCTCGAGCTGCTCGAGGACCTTCTCCAGCTCCGTGTCGAAGAATGCCGAGTAGCGCCGCTTCTGGATCACGGCGGCCGCGTCCGGCTCGAATCCGCGGAGCTCCTCGACCAGCTCGTGCTCGTCGGTTCCGACGATGCAGTGAGGGGGGAACATCTTGAACTCGAGGTCGTTCTCGACGTGGCTGTCCTTGGTGAAGATCACCGGGGTGCCCGCGTCCAGCGCCTCCTTCACGATCGCGACCACGCGAGGGATCGCGGCGGTGCATTCGGGACTGGCGAGGTTCCCTTTACGGGTGAACCCCTCCTGGACGTCGGTGACCATGAGGATCGGACCGGGCATCGCCGCGAAAGTATACGGAGGGCGAAAGGGAGATAGAAATAGACCCGAGGAACCTCTGGCTCGCCTTCGAGTCTCGTGGAGCGAACCCCACGCGACCCTCCGGCCACCTTCGATCCCTCGGGTCTAGTGCTCCGAGCAACCTGGCGGCTACCGAAACTCCCGGCGGTAGCCCCTTTCGTTGGGCTTTGGGGCCTTCCGAGTTACCCCGCCCGCACGGCCAGTTGGCCTTCCCGACCGTACGACCAAGTGCGCCCAGTTCGCCTTACGGCTTTCCCAGGGGTCCCCGCTTCGGTTCCCTGACTCAGCCGCTCCGGCTGCTCGGAGCGATACGGAATGTATCGACGGCGCTCGGAGGGGTCA
>JBOGVX010000009.1:0-21070 GCA_050693165.1 Actinomycetota bacterium
AAGGAGATGGGCCTGTTCGGGCTCACGATATCGGAGGAGTACGGCGGCGCGGGGATGGACGTCATGACCTACGCACTCGTGGTCGCGGAGCTCTCCCGAGGATGGATGTCGCTGTCGGGAGTCATCAACACGCACTTCATGGCGGCGTATCTATTGATGAAGCACGGTACCGACGAGCAGAAGCAGCGCTGGCTCCCGAGGATGGCCACCGGCGAGCTGCGGGCCGCTCTGTCGATGTCGGAGCCCGGCGCCGGCTCGGACGCGCAGGCGATCCAGTGCAAGGCGGTCCGCGACGGCGACGAGTACAGGGTCACGGGAACCAAGATGTGGGTCACGAACGGGCTCCGTGCCGGCCTGGTCGTCCTGCTGTGCAAGACGGACCCAACGACGGATCCGCCTCACAAGGGGATATCTCTCCTCTACGTCGAGAAGGAGCCGGGCGCCGAGAGGTTCGAGGGCATCACGGTGCCGCCCCCGATCGAGAAGATGGGCTACCACGGCGTCGAGACCACCGAGCTCGTGTTCGAGGACCATCGTGTCCCCGCGGCGAACCTTCTCGGAGGCGAGGAGGGCCGGGGCTTCCAGCAGGTTCTGGACGGCATGGAGGTCGGCCGGGTGAACGTATCGGCGCGAGCCGTCGGCCTCGCCACCCGCGCGTTCGAGGAGGCTATCGCCTACGCCCAGACTCGAGAGACGTTCGGCAAGCCGATCGCGAAGCACCAGATGATCCAGGAGAAGCTGGCGTGGATGGGGACGAAGCTCGAGGCGGCGAAGCTGATGATGCTCTCCGCCGCGAAGAAGAAGTCGGCCGGTGAGCGCTCGGACCTCGAGGCCGGTATGGCCAAGCTCTTCTGCTCGGAGGCTTGCCACGAGATCGTGACCGAGGCGCTACGCGTACATGGCGGCTACGGCTACTCCGCTGAGTACACGATCGAGCGCCTCTACCGCGACGCGCCGTTCCTGCTGATCGGCGAGGGCACCAGCGAGATCCAGAAGACGATCATCGCCAAGCAGCTCCTCGAACGACACAAGGTTCAGTAGCGAGCTCAGGCCGCTCTTTTTTTTTCTCCCTCATTGGGTAGGTTCGTCCCGATAATCGTATTCTGTGGTCTTGACACGGGTGCTACTCTCCGTGTCTCACACTGGGAAGGGGAGGAGAAGAACATGAAGAGATTCACCGTCATCGCGGCGATGCTCGTGGTCGGTCTAACCGCGCAAGCATCGCTCGCAGCGAGCCCTCATTTCGTGAAGGCGAGTGCGAGCCGTCAGGGGAACAGCCTGGTCGTCTCGTTCAAGGAGGCGGGTCTCGGCAACAATCAGACCGTCACGATCGAGGCGAGGGCCGACTTCACCCGGACGGACTCCTGCGTGAACGGCGGAGGCAAGGTTCCTTCGGATCCGAAGAAGACCGTGACTCAGGGAACTACATCCAAGTCTGGCAACTTCACCTCGGACAAGAACGGCAACATCAACGGCAGCCTGTCGCTGACCACGAGCACGACGCTCAAGTGCCCTCCGGGCCAAAAGGCGACGCTGCTCAGCCTCAGCTTCACGAACGTAAGGGTCTCCGACCTGACCAACGGAGTCACCAGGAGCATCTCCGGATCCTTCTGAGGACTTCGCCAAGCTCCAAGAGAAGGGGGCGGGAAACCGCCCCCTTCTTCTATGGCCCCCGGGGCTATGCTTCGGGAGGCTGACGGGGAGGAGGTGGTCATGGCCACCGGTGACGAGGAAGCGTTGCGGCAGCGGGCGGAACAGCGACTCAAGAAGAAGGCCGAGTTCAGGTCGCACCTCACCTCATACGTGCTCGTCAACGCGGCCCTGGTCGTCATCTGGGCGCTGACCAGTGGACCGGGGAGCTACTTCTGGCCGATCTGGCCGCTCCTCGGCTGGGGCGTGGGCATCGGTTTCCACGCTTGGGAGACGTACGGCCAGAAGAGTCACGGCCCGTCCGAGGATCAGATCCGTAGGGAGATGGACAAGCTCCGCTGATGGGCGAGGCGCGCGCCTTCGGCCGCTTCTACGACGACTTCGAGGTCGGTGACGTCTACAAGCACTGGCCCGGCAAGACCATCACGGAGTACGACGACCATCTGTTCTGCGCGATCACCTGGAACCACCACCCGCTGCACACGAACGAGCACTACGCGGAGACCTCGACGCAGTTCAAACGTAACGTGGTCGTTGGCAACCTCGTGTACTCGCTCGCTCTGGGGATGAGCGTTCCCGACGTGTCGGGCAAGGCCATAGCGAATCTCGAGGTCGAGTCGCTCCAGCACAAGGCCCCGTTCTTCCACGGCGACACGCTTTACGCGGAGACGACCGTGCTGGACAAGAAGGAGTCGTCCTCCAAGCCGGACCGGGGGATCGTGACGGTCGAGACGCGCGGCTACAACCAGGACGGAGCGGAGGTCCTGTACTTCAGGCGGAAGGTGATGGTACCCAAGCGGGGGAGCGTAGAGGAGCAGCCGGGCAGGCCTGAGCCGAAGGCCGAGTCCTAGCTCAGAAGGAAGCGGGCCTCCGCGACAGTAAGGTCGTCCCTGCGCCGAACATCAACTCTCCCGCCGCCCGCCTCGCATAGCCTCGTCGCTATGAAAAGGCCCAGTCCGAGGCCGCCATGCTGGCGCATCGTCGACATGTCTCCCTGGACGAAAGGACCGAAGAGCGTTGGGTCCGGTTCGAACGTCCCTGTGTCAGTGACTTCCACGATCCCCTCTCTGCCCTCGCGATAGAGCCGGATGGATACCGGCCTCTCGCCGTGCTGGAGGGCGTTCATGAGCAGCTCGTGCATAACGCGACCCAGGTGGTTCTCGTGCACGCCGCGCCAGATCTCGTCCGGCGCATCGCTCTCCTCGGGACGCTCGGCGAGCGCGCTGAGTATCCGCACCAGCACGCCGGCCGGGTTGGCCTCGTCCTGGCTCGTCGGTCTCGCCTGGCCGATCAGCTCGAGGCCTTCCACCATCCTCTCCAGGTCGATCGTCCGATTGATCGCCGCGGACAGGAGGTTCCGAACCTCCTCGGACAGCGGGCTTGTCCCGAGGGTCTGAAGGGCTCCGCTGATCACGGTCAGGGGTGTGCGTAGCTCGTGTGAGAGGACCTGGATGAACTCCTGCCGTGTTCGAGCGAGCCGCTCGGCTTCGGCGCGGCGGGATCTCTCCCTGCCCAGGAGCGCGCGCAGCTCTTCGATCACATGCGGGAGAACCCGTTCGTCGACCTGAGCCTCGCCGGTGCTCGCCTTTCGGATCGCGTTCGTCACGTCGTCTACCGGCGCGCCCTTGACCAGGTAGCCGGTAGCGCCGGCGGTGAGCATCTCGCGAACCGACTCGTGGTCGTCGTGTGCGGTAAGGGCTATGACGTTTATCGAGGGGAACCTGCGGGTGATCTCGCGTGTCGCGGTGACGCCATCACCGTCCGGCATCCGGACGTCCATGAGGATGACGTCGGGCTTGAGCCTCTCCGCCTCCTGTACAGCGGTCCTGCCGGAGTTCGCCTCGCCCACGACATCGATGGCGGCGTCGAATCCGAGCGCGCGGCGGAGGATCGATCGGCTTTCGTCCGCGTCGTCGACAACGAGCACGCGGACCGTAGCGGTCATGACCATCTTCGGGGTCCCCCTGCAATCATTGGCCTATGGGGATTCCTCGGCCGCTGGCGGCCCTGACTAAAGAGGTGACCGGATGCCGTTTGTGCCCTCGTTTGGTCGAGTGGCGCGAACGGGCGTCGGTCGATGCCCCCAGGCGCTACGCCGGTGAGACCTACTGGGCGAGACCGGTTCCGGGCTTCGGCGATCCGGGCGCATCCGTGCTCGTCGTGGGCCTGGCGCCGGCGGCCCACGGCGGAAACCGGACCGGCCGGATCTTTACCGGGGACAGTTCCGGGGACTTCCTTTTTGCCTCCCTCCACCGAAGCGGATACGCCAATCAGCCGACGTCGGAAAAGATCGGGGATGGGCTGAGATTGAGCGGCATCTACGTCGCGGCGGTGAATCGGTGCGCCCCGCCCCGGAACCGTCCAACCCCCGCGGAAAGGGACAACTGCCTGCCGTACCTGGAGCGGGAGATCCAGCTGCTCGACCGGGTTCGCGTCCTCGTCCTGCTGGGCGAGTACGCCTGGAAGGGGGGACTGCGAGCGCTCTCCACGCTCGGGCACACGGCCCCGAAGCCTCGCCCGAAGTTCGGCCACGGCCGGGAGGCCTCGGTCGGGCCTTACACCCTGCTCGGCTGCTACCACCCGAGCCAGCAGAACACCTTCACCGGGGTGCTCACGGAGGAGATGCTCGACGGAATCTTCGAGCGCGCCCGTTCGTTGACCGAGGGGTGATGACAGCTTCCGGGCGTATCCTCGAGACATGAGCCGCGGCCACTACTGGAGCTTCGAGCCGGATCCCGATGCCGGTCCGATCAACCCGGTGACCCTGCGGCGCGTCGCGAGCATCTTCAAGCCGTACCGCAGAACGGTGTCCGGCGTGGCCGTTCTGATCCTGGTCACCTCCGGGCTCGGGGTCATCAACCCGCTCCTGATCAAGGAGATCTTCGACAAGGCCCTGTTCCTCAGAGCCCCGGACGGCGGCTTCGATCCGAACATGGGACTGCTGTTCGCCTACGTCGGGCTCATGTTCGCGATCCCCATCCTCTCCGGGATCCTGGGGATCTGGCAGACGTACCTTTCGAACCTGGTGGGCCAGAGGGTCATGCAGGATCTTCGCAACGCGCTGTACTCGCACCTTCAGAGGATGTCGCTGCGCTTCTTCACCTCAACCAGGACCGGCGAGATCCAGTCGCGCCTGTCGAACGATGTGGCGGGTATCCAATCGGTGGTTACCGATACCGCCTCGAGCGTGCTCTCGAACGTGGTCATCGTCCTGAGCACGGTGGTGGCGATGCTCATCCTGTCGCCGTGGCTGACAGTTGTTTCGGTCGGGATCGTTCCCCTGTTCGTGTGGCTGAGCAACCGCGTGGGCAAGGCCCGTAGGGAGATCGCAGCCTCGACCCAGAAGTCGATGGCCGACCTCACGACGATCACCCAGGAGACCCTGTCGGTGTCGGGGATACTTCTGTCGAAGGCCTTCGGTCGCCAGGATTTCGAGACCAAGCGCTTCCGCAAGGAGAACGAGCGTCTCGCGGGCCTCCAGCTGCGCCAGACGATGATGGGGCGATTCTTCTTCGCCACGATAAACATCTTCTTCTCGGTCACGCCCGCGCTGGTGTACCTGGCCGCGGGGTTCGTGCTGGCGGGCGACGCGCCCTCGAACATCACCCCCGGCACGATCGTCGCGTTCACCACGCTACAGGCGCGTCTGTTCTTCCCGATCGGGCAGATGCTGCAGATGAACGTCGAGGTGCAGAGCGCGATGGCATTGTTCGAGCGGATCTTCAACTACCTCGACATGGAGCACGAGATCGTGGACCGGCCGGAGGCGAAGCCCCTCGAGCCCGCGGGCGTCGGCGGCGAGGTCAGGTTCCGGGACGTCAAGTTCCGGTACGACACGCCCGTTCCCCAGGAAGAGGTGGAAAGTGCCGCGCCGGTCAGCCCTCCGGACCGGCCGATCCCGGTTGAGGCGCACGGGGACGGAAGGTCGTGGACCCTCAATGGAGTGGACATAGAGGTCGAGCCGGGCCAGCTGGCGGCACTCGTGGGTCCCAGTGGCGCGGGCAAGACCACGATGACCTACCTGATCCCGCGCTTCTACGACGTGCAGGAGGGCTCCGTCGAGATCGACGGCAGCGACGTGCGGGACATCAAGCTCGACTCGCTCGGCGAGATCATCGGAATGGTCACTCAGGAGACGTACCTGTTCCACGCGAGCGTCCGTGACAACCTCGTGTACGGGAAGCCCGGAGCCTCCCAGGAGGAGATCGAGGCGGCCGCCCGCGCCGCGTTCATCCACGACCGCATCGCCGAGCTCCCGGAGGGCTACGACACGCTCGTGGGGGAGCGCGGCTACAAGATGTCGGGCGGTGAGAAGCAGAGCCTCGCGATCGCCAGGGTGGTCCTCAAGGATCCGAGGATCCTGATCCTCGACGAGGCGACGTCATCGCTCGACACCACTTCTGAGCGTCTGGTTCAGGAAGCGCTGCGGCCGTTGATGGAGGGACGGACAACGCTCGCCATCGCGCACCGGCTGTCGACGATCCTCGCCGCGGACGTGATCTTCTACGTCGAGCGGGGCCGCATCGTCGAGCGAGGCAGTCACACCGACCTGCTTGCCACGGGCGGCAAGTACGCGGCGCTCTACACCCAGCAGTTCCAGAGCGGGGAGGTCGAAGCTGTGACCGAGGACGGCATCGTGCTCGCTTCCGGTGAAGTGGTCCGCCGCGTTGCCAGCTGACCGTTAGCTGGGCTCGCCGCGCTGCTGGCGCAGGAACCGCTCCAGCTCCTCCGCGAGGGTTTCCCCTGTCGGGATCTCGAGCTCTCCGCCGCGATCCTCGGCGACCTGCTCGAGCTGGCCCACGTAAGCCTGTAGCTCGGGGTTGTCGGAGATGCTCGAGGTGACCTGCGTCTCCCACGACGCCGCGGCGCGCTCGAGCGTGTCGGTCTCGATCGGCAGGCTCATGAACGCCGTCAGCTTGCGGACCAGCGAGAGGGCGGCCTTCGGGTTGGGACCACCCGGCAGATAGTGAGGCACGGCAGCCCAGAGCGAAGCAGACGGGAAGCCCGCCCTCGCGAGAGCGTCGTGGAGCACGCCGACGATCCCCGTGGGCCCCTCGTAGCGGGAGCCGGTCAGCCCGAGCTCCTCGGCCACCTTCTGGTTGTCGGCCGAGCCCGCGATCGGCGTCTCCGCGGTATGAGGCACGTCGGCGAGGAACGCTCCGAGCGTGATCGTCGTCTCGACACCGAGCTCCCGGGCGAGAGCGACGATCTCCTCGCCGAATGTTCGCCACCGCGTGTTCGGCTCGATGCCGAGGAACAGGATCACGTCCCGGCCCTCGACGGACGCGTGCCAGAACCGGTTCTCCGGCCACTCGACCTTCCGGGTGACTCCATTCTCGAGGCGGACCATCGGCCGGGTCACCTGGAAGTCGTAGAAGTCCTCGGGATCGATGTCGCCGATTGGCTCTGCCAGCCATCGGTCGCGCAGGTAAGCGAGGGCCGTGCTTGAAGCCTCGCCCCCGTCGTTCCAGCCCCGGAAGGCCAGGATCAGGGTGGGCTGCTCGACTTCGGGCCGCTCGTCCATCCGGATGGAGCTCACCCGGACAGTCTCCACCCGATCGGCGGTTATGTCACCAGCCGAGCTCACGGCGCTCGATCTCCGAGGCCACTTCCGCAGACAGCCTCCGGAGCGGCTCGGAGATCTCGACGGGGTAGCCGCTCGGCGCCAGCGATCGCAGCGACTGGGGAAGCCCCTCGAGCTCCGCCGCGAATCGTCCGGCGGCTTCCTCGTGCGATCCGGCCTCCTCACGCCGGCCCTCGCGCATTACATCCACGAGCATGGGCTCCCATCCCGAGGGCCCCTCCTCCGACGCGAGCCCGATCACGTCGCCGGACATGCCACTGGCGCGCCAGACCTGCTTCGGGCCGGGAAGCGTCCTCTTGCTAGTGGAGAGCTTCGACACCGGCCTGCCGGCGTACTCGACGAGCTTGTAGACGCTGTCGAGCGCCGGAGCATCCTCGGCCACACCGATCTTGGTCCCGACGCCGTATGCGTCGATCGGCGCTCCGGCCTCGGTTAGCTCGGCGAGCCGGTACTCATCGAGCCCTCCGGAGGCGAATATCTCGATATCCGTCATCCCGGCTTCGTCGAGAGCCGTGCGTGCCTTGCGCGCGAGCACGGCAAGGTCTCCGCTGTCGAGCCTGATGCCGGCGACGCGGCGCCCGGACGGCTCGATCTCACGGGCCACCTTGATCGCGTTGGCCACGCCTCGCTCCGTGTCGTACGTGTCCACGAGCAGCACGACGCGCTCGGGGAAGTCCTCGGCGAACGCGCGGAAGGAGTCGATCTCGCGGGGGAACGCCTCGACGTAGGAGTGCGCCATCGTTCCTGCCGCACGAAGGCCCAGCATCCGCGCGGCCTCCACGTTGCTCGTCGCCGAGAAGCCGGCGATTGCTGTGGCTCGAGCGACGCCCAGCCCGGCCTCGTTGCCGTGGACCCGGCGCAGCGAGAAGTCCACCAGGGAGGCGTCGGGAGCCGCGATGCGGCACCTGGCCGCCTTGGAGGCGACCGCGGTCTGATACGTCACCTGGTTCAGCAGGAAGGTCTCCACTATCTGGGCCTCGGGCAGCGGAGCCGTGACCTCGAGCATCGGTTCCTGGGCCTCGAACAGCCGGCCCTCGGGGATGGCTCTGACATCCCCCGTGAAGCGCAGCTGCGAGAAGGCCTCGAGCGTGTCCTCCTGATAGCCGAGCTCGCCGCCGAGGTAGTCGAGGTCCTCCTGCTCGAACCGGAAGGTCTCGAGGAAATCCAGGCAGGACTCGAGCCCGCAGGAGACGAGGAAGCCCCACTTTTCCGGCAGATCGCGAACGAAGAGGCTGAACGTCGCCGGCGCGGTCATGCCCCGCTTCAAGTAGGAGGCGGCCATCCTCAGCTCGTAGAGGTCCGTGACGAGCGCGCGACTCATGGCGTGAGGATACGGGTGAAACGGGAGCCCTAGCTGTTCATGGACCTCCGGGCCTTCGCCCGGAAAGCGACTATTCCGTGAAGCTCGCCTTGTTCTGCACGAGCGTCACGATGATCAGTACATCGGCTGCGGAATGTACCAGGGCGTTCCGCGCGAAGAAGCGAGTTGGGCGCACAAGGACTCAGGTAGGGTCGATGGGACATGCCTGAGCAGCGAGCGCCCGGGGAGAAGACCAAGCGTCCCCGCGACGAGCTCGGCCGCCACCTGCCTTGGGGTTCGGAGAACCGCCTCCAGATGGAGGATTTCGACTCGCTCTCTGCCGAGGAGAATCACCGGCTCGCGATAGAGCACTTCGATGCAGGCCGCTTCTTCCCGGCCCACGAAGCCTGGGAGACTGTGTGGAAGCAGTCGAAGGGCACCTCGGATGAGGAGTTCTTCAAGGGCCTGTCGCAGCTCGGAGCTGGCTACACGCATTACATGCGTGGGAACCCGCACGGTACCCATGTGCTCATGCGTCGAGCCCTCTCGCGGATCGCCTCGTACGGCAAGAGTCACCATGGGATCGATCTCGAGCGCCTGGTGGAAGAGGTGGAGCGTCAGGCCGTGGCCGTGGAGGAGGCGGACGCAGCGGGCGGCGAGCTGCCCGAGCTCGAGCCTCCCAGGGTCGGCGGCTGACCGGCCAACCCTCCGAGCTCGGCCTCCGGCGAGGGCTACCATGTTGTCGCGATGGACCTGATGCTCAAGATCGCGGGCGAGATCGGTACCAAGTCGGCGCCGACGCGCCGGCGATTCCTCCGAACCCTCGCCTCGAACGCTCGCTCGGCGCTTCGCCGCCACGGCATCCGCGGCACCGTTGAGCCCCGCTGGAGCCGGCTCTTCGTCTCCACGGACGACCCCGCCGCGAGCCTCGCCCTCTCCCGGGTCTTCGGGATCCACTCGATAGCGGAGACGACTCCGGTTCGCTTCGACTCGCTCGAGGAGCTCGTGGATTTGGCCGCCGCTCGGCTCCGGGAGCTGGTTCGCGGTCGCACGTTCGCGCTGCGGGTCAGGCGTCGAGGAGAGCATCCGTTCCGCTCTCGTGACGTGGCCATCGCGCTCGGCGACGCGCTCAGACCTGACTCCGGGGGGGTCGACCTGGGGAACCCCGAGGTCGAGATACCGATCGAGATCTCCGGTGACGTAGCCCATCTCCTTACGGCAAGGATCCCCGGCCCGGGCGGCCTCCCCATCGGTGTAGGCGGTCGGGCGCTGTCCCTCTTCTCCGGCGGGTTCGACTCTCCGGTGTCGACGTGGATGACCATGCGACGAGGCATGGACGTGGACCTCCTTGTCTGCGACCTGGGGGGCTGCGGACAGGTGGATGCCGCGCTGGGCGTGGCTCGCGATCTGGTCTCGACCTGGGCGTCCGGTGTGGAGCCCGTCGCGCACGTGGTCGATCTCGCGCCCGTCGTCGCGGCGCTGCGGGCCCGCGTCGATGCGGGCATCCGTCAGGTCGTCCTGAAGCGGGCGATGTACCGAGCGGGAACGCTGATCGCGCAGCGGTTCGGCGCCGAGGCCCTGATCACCGGTGAGGCGCTCGGCCAGGTTTCGACGCAGACCCTCCGCAATCTCTCGGTGGCCGAGGACGCCGCGGACATGCCTGTCCTGCGCCCGCTCATCGGGATGGACAAGGAGGAGATCATCGCGAGGTCACGCGATATCGGGACCCACGACGCGTCGGCCCTCGTGCAGGAGCACTGCAACATCGCGACGGGCAGGGTCGAGACTGCGGCCCGGCTGACCGCGGTCGTGGGCGCCGAGGGACGCCTGGATGATTCCTTCATCGAGGCCGCGGTTCAGGGCACCGTCAGGGTCAACCTCACGACCTGGAAGCCGGGTCCGGCTCCGGATCACGTTGTCGGCGAGGTTCCCCCGGACGCTCTGGTGGTCGACGTGCGCGAGCCCGAGGAAGGTCCGACCGTGGGAGACGTCAGGCTGCCGTTCGGTTTGGTGCGAGAGTGGGTTTCGAGGCTCGATCGCTCGAAGACTTATCTGTTCGTGTGCGCGAGAGGCAACCTGTCGGAGATCGTTGCGCACGACCTGAGGAGCCGTGGCTTCGAGGCTTACAGCCTGGCGGGCGGGATCTCCCGGCTGCCGACCCGCGCCGCCTGAGCGACGCGGGCCGCAACCGATCGACTTCCGCTATCCGAGCTGACCCATGAGGCCGAGGGTTGTCTCGATCGCCATGTCGCCGAAGCAAGCGTCGATCGAGTAGGCGTCCTCGTACTCGACGACCTCGCCGACGAAGCCGAGCACCTGACGCCCGGCGTGGTCGGTCTCGAACGACTGCATGATGTAGCCGAGTCCGTCGTTCACCAGGGACAGGGCAAAGGTGACGCCACCCTCGTTCTTCTCCTCCACCGTGTTGGAGTAGTTCGAGAAGATCTCGCCGGGCGCGCCTGTGATCAGGAGGCTGCCGACCCTGGCGGCGGAGACGGCCGTGTTGACGCTGATCGGAGATGCCGAGCGACACTGCTTATTCTCGTTCTTCCCGGCGGCCACCTGGGCCGGCAGCTGAGCGAAGGGCCGGTCGAAGAAGCCGGGCACGCCAAGCGCCGTAAGGCCCGAGTTGGTGACCGGCTGGTCCCAGAAGGCCTGCGCGGAGCGGACGTCCGGGTTCGAGATCACCTTGCCGCCCCCGATCTGGGGGACCAGGTTGGCCAGGCCGTTGCCCATCACGTACTTGTCACCACGAGGCGACACGTTTCCGAAGCCGGCCTGGAAGAACAGGCCGATGCCACCGAAGCGCTGCTCCACGTTGGCGTTGAAAACGCCGGGGAAGTCCCCGTTCGCTATCCCGCTGGACTCGTCCGCGGTCACGGGGTGTGCGGAGAATCCTCCGACCGTTGCGATCGCCCTGGGCGCCTGTGTCTCTGCCGTGGTCGCGTCGATGATGCGGAACCACGAGAGCGCGTTGTCCTCCGCGGAGCGGTAGAAGTCACGCCGTTCCCCGCTGAATCCACGGGCGAACTCCTCGCCCGCCTCGATCACTCCGGGGCGCATCGCTTCAACGGCCTGGGTGACCGACGCCTTGATCGTGTCGGTCATCTGACGCATGTACCAATCCGGTACGCCACCCCACCCGCCGATGAAGTCGGGGGAGGTGTGGCTGTGTGTGGAGGCGAAGATGAATCCGTCCGGGTCGATCTGTAGCTGCGTGCCGAGTTGCTGTGCGATATCGAAGAAGCCACAGCCGTCGCACATGCTCGCGTACTTGCCGAAGTAGTAGACGCCGTCGATGATCGTGAGCACGATCGCGTCCGTGCCGTCACCGATGGCCAGCGACCTGACCCAGAGACCCTCGGGGTCGGTCCACTTTGTGATCGCGTTCATCGGTCCTATCCCGTAGCCCCCCATGTAGAGGCAGTTCGGGTTCTCGGGCCACCTGACGCGATAGTCGGGCACGTGAGTGGGATCCCCCGGTGCATCGTCTCCGAATGTCTCGCAGCCCTCGGTCTCCCATGTGCCCTGATAGTCAGCGGGCCTCGGCTCCATGGACAACTTCGCGGCGCCGGCGAGCACCTGACCCGGGCCAAGCTGGAGGATCTCGGCCGCGCCCTCGGTGTCCTGCAGCGGCAAGGACTGGCTCGCCTCGGCGAGTCGCTGCTCGAGCTCTCCGGTGGCCTGTTCCTGGCTGCTGCCGGACAGGTCTACCGGTATCAGGCCCCCGCCCGCCCAGGCGGCGCCCACGAACAGCGCGCCCACGACGAGCCCGGTAGCGGCGATCTTCGCGTATCTCTTCATCTCTCCACCTTCCCTAAGCGAGCGAGACCTCGTTTGAGGGCGCTCCATTGACGTTGCCGTACTGATCGATCACGTCTCCGGCCTCGACGACGACAGTGTCGCCCGAGGCCAGCTGCAGTCCCGTGGCCAGGAAGAACCCTGCCTGGAAGCTCGCCGGGTACGAGTCTCTCGAGCCGTCCTGGTGTATGACGGTTATCTCGGCCGTCGCGATCCGGCCGGTGTCGGCCCAGGGCCGGAACGTGCAGCGGTAGCAGTAGCGGTGCGGGTCGCGGTTGTCGATCCCGGCGCTTATGTAGTCGAGGTCCGACTCGTATGTATCCGGGTAGTGGACCTCGTCGGCCGCGATCGCGGCGTCCTCGTCGGTCTCGAGCTGTGCTTCCGGGGTCGTGATCTCAACGCCGCCGACATGGAAAGCGGCCATGCCGGATGACCTGTTGACCACAAGGTCGTGCGCGGCGATCCCTTTCCACGCCGAGACGTCGAAGGGGGCGCTCTCCAGGTGGTACGGCGAGGCCGTGCGGTCGCTCCGATGGCGTCCGTCCACGACGAACCGGTACGTGCCCGGCGTGGTCTCGTCGAAGACTTCCCACGTCGCCGTCCACTCGTAAGCCTTCCCGCCTGTTAGCCACAGGAGCGGCGCGTCCGAGGCGTAGCTGTCGTATTTCAGCGTCAGGACCACCTCGCCGCCTTCCTGAGTGGCCACCGTCTGCCAGCCCTCGGGTAACTGGTGCTGAACCGTGACCACGGGGTTGTCCGTCCAGTTGCTTCCGCCTTCCCAGGTGAGGGTTGCCGCGCCGAAACGCTCGAGCGACTTCGGCTGTGCCAGGACACTGCCCGGCGTTCCGCCGTCATCCGGGATCGCCGCCTCGTAGCCGGCCGTCCCGCCAGTGGCGGCGGTGCCGATCGCGAAGGCCTTCGCCATCTGGATCAGTTCGTCCAGGGGCCCGACGGCGGGATCGATCGTGTTGCCTCCGACCGCGGGCGCGCCACGAAGCTCGCCGGCCATCCGCACCAGCCGGGTGTTGATGTAGTCCGAGGTATGAGGTCCGAAGGCGGTCAGGGCCTTCCTGTAATGGTCGCCTCGCATGTACTCGCGATGCGTCACCACGTAGCCCACGTAGTCGTTGGCCTGCCCGACCATGATCGGCAAGCGGTAACCCGAGCAGGCGCTGGCCGCGCAGGCCATCTCCTGGATCTCCTCGTGCGTGTAGTTGCCGTAGATGTCGGCGGGATCGTCGGCCTCGACCTCGCCTTGAAGAGAGGCGTGGTCCTCTTCCCAGCCGTCCGCGTCGTTCGTGATCTCCGCGATCATGCGGTCGTAGGCGGCTTCGTCGACCTTCCTCCACTCGTCCGCGTGCCAGTCCGCGCGGCGGAAGTTGCAGTAGTGGCCGTCCTCGCGCTCCTCGCAAGGCCACATGTATCCGTTGTAGAGGTTCCCGCCGTCCGCATCGGCCCTTGACTTGAAGTTGAGCACCATGTCCGAGATCGGTTCGCATGGGCAGGACGCAACGAGGATGTCGCCGAGCCGTATCGCCTGCAGGTGGATCGTTTGCGATTCCTGCACCGCTGCGTGCGAGGGTGCCCCGTAGTCGTCCGGGATCGGGATGCCGGCCTCTTGCAGGGTCTCGATGGTGGTTCCCCACTGGTCGGGAACCGGCAAGCCGTTGTTCTCGGCCCGCTCGCAGTCCGGGAGGCCCACGACCGGCGCGGCAGGCTCCTGGGTGCGGCAGTTGGAGACCGTGGGAGCCGGGTGCGTCTCCGGCCCGGCGAAGCGGTAGTCGGCCATGTCGACGACCAGGTCGCTGCTCGACGCGACGAACTTCTCGGGCGCGTCAGGCGTCCCCAGCTTCACGTCCCGCCACGTGTCGAGGACCGCCCCGGCGAGGTCCCGGCTCATCAGCTCGGCCTGTGCGTAGTTGCGGTGCCAGTACTCGTGCCCCACGGCCTGAGGACTGGCGCGTGACTGGTCGGGCTCAACGTCGCCGACGCTTCCCTGGCTCCAGGCCATGATCGGCCCACCGGCCTGCCCGGGCAGTCTCCCCATGCCTCGCTCGACGAGCCTCTCGGTCATCCCGACGAAGTCGGAGGAGATCAGGTCGACGCCGTCGAGCGACTCGGGGTGCATCCCGAGGTTCGCCCACGCCGCGATGGGCCGGCCGTCCAGTGCGTCGAAACGGATGACGCTCAGCTCGTCATCGAAGAAGTCGTACGGGAATCCTGCCGGTGTCCCGTCGTCCGCTGTGGCCGGGCCGAGGATGTTTCGCTGGGCATCGTCGAAGTTGGTGACCGATGCCCCGATCGTCGCCGGCTCAAGGTTCTGATCCGCCAGCTTGATCGCCGAGGCGATGCGTCGCGCGGTCGCCTCGAACATCCTGAAGTCGAAAGCATCGGTGAACAGCCAGACGCCCCAGGCGGTCGAGGCGTACATGGGCGCCGAGTGGTTATGGGTCCCGCCGATCATGATCCGCGATCCGTCCAGCCCGCTCACCGCATAGTCGGGCGCGAGAGGATCGCCCGCGATGAGCTGAGCTACCCGTCGGGTGAGGATGTCCTGCTGGAGGTACAGCTCGGTCTTGACGTATGCGACCTTCGAGCCGTCGGCGCCCCGAACGACGATCGCCTTGGCGAACGCGCGCGACTGAAGGCCATCGGAGGGCACCATCTTGGTCTGGTGGTGGAAGGGATCGAACTTGTCGGAGGTCAGCCCGTTGCCCTCGCTGCCGTACTGTCCTTGCCCCGCCCCCGTGTGCCAGGTCATGTCCACGCTTGCCGCTCCGGCGCAGAGGACGCCCGCGCAGGGGGTGGTCTGCGCGCTGACGGCTGTGGTGAAGGGAGCGGTCAGCGCGGCCGCCAGGGCTACGACCGCTGTGATCGATAGAAGGCGTGGGGCGCGGCTCACGGGTCCTGTCTTCCGTTTGTCTATGGGTTGATCCCCGGGCGTCGTGCCCGTGGGCATGGATGAATAGTTCGCCGTTGAGGCCCGATTTCCTCCGCGCCTGGGTCAGACGATCCGGTTGTTCCCGTCGACCCGGACAACTGCCGGATCGAGGCCGGCGAGCTGGTCTTCCTCGTACTCCGCGTACGTGATTACGATCACGGTGTCCCCGGGATGGACGAGCCTGGCGGCTGCCCCGTTGACCTGGACCGTTCCCGACCCGGGGTCGCCCTCGATCGCGTAGGTCACGAACCGCTCGCCGTTGTCGACGTCGAGAACGTGGACCTGTTCGTGCGGCAGGATGTCCGCCGCCTTCATGAGGTGTGGGTCGAGGGTGATGGAGCCCTCGTAGGCGATGTCGGCGCCCGTGATACGGGCCCGGTGGATCTTGGACTTCAGCATGGTGCGTCGCATCGGTACACGCCTCCTTTGGGTCGCGTCCGTCGCTTACGAAGATACAACCGGGAGCGAGCCTTGCCCCTTCCCGGATACGGAACCGCCGGGCGGAGTGGCCGCCCGGCGGAACCTGAAGCTACTCGATCAGAAGGTGACTGTTCCCTTGTATGAGCCCTGAACGGTCGTGAAGTAGATGACCTCGACCAGGTAGTACTTGATCGGCTGGGCGATGGTCGTCTCGATCTTGGTCGTGTAGATCTCGTCGGAGTCGGGCGGCTGGGCCGTGGTCCACGGGGTGTTGACCATTTCGCCCTTCGTGCCGTCCACGTCGCTCAGGTAGATCTTTTGGTCGAAGTCCTGAACCGGTCCGGGGATCGGTGCGAACTCGGTCAGGGTGAAGGTCGCGTTCTTGGACTTCTTGGTCTTACCGGCGTCGATCTCCGCCTGGGTAAGGGGGTTGTTGAACGCGATGAGGGTGTACTCGCAGTAGTTCTGCGGATCCTTCGCACACGCTTCCGGAAGGGCCGCATCGTCGGTCGTCCAGAAGTGCGTGAGGTTGGCCGCGGTCTGAGCCGCGCCGTTCCAGGTAACGCTCTCCGTGGGCTCGACCGTGAGCGTCCTGTCGGGGGCTGCCTGGGCGTTAACGGGCAGCATTACGAATACCGCTGCTGCGGCAACGATGAGTCGCTTCATCTCTACCTCCTGCTGGCGGGCATGGGGCCAAGCAAGAGTTCTCCGTGGGGGGGCAGATTCCTGCTTGGCCGATATGTCAGTTTCGTGGCGGCCGAGCCTACAGCCGGACCTTCGACCAGGCCACGTTGTCTTCCTCGTTCGTCTCCCACAGCTGGTTCTCGGGGTCCGCGGTGATGACGAGGGCGTAGTCCTGGCCGCGGGGGACGCCGGCGATCGGGATCTGCTGGCCGGGCAGGGACGAGTCATAGGTGTCTTTCCAGCCCGGAGAGATCCCCTGGACCCCCACGCCGAAGCTGCCCGTGCAGGTCAGGTACAGGGGGTGAGGTAGCTCGTAGATCGGACTGTCGGGGGGCCGGTCCTGGTCATAGTCGATCAGGCAGAAGGAGGCCTTGAAGCCGGGAGCGGCCAGGCCGCCTGGGCTCATGTCCGGCTCGCCGTTGGCCCTGAACCGGCGAAGCTCGTAGAGCGCGTAGTCCTCGAAGTGGTAGTGGGTGTGGGCTTCGTGGAACGTGAACGTGCCGACGAGCGTCCGCTCCTGACACACACGGTCCGTCGTCCACATGACGCACTGGTAGGCGTCGGAGGTCTGAGGGAAGCCGGCGTTCGGCACGGCGGTCAGGTCAAGAGCGAACCTGCCGCGGTTCGCCGTCGAGACGGAGAAGCGCAGGGCCTCACCCGTCCCGTCGTCGGTCGAGCCAACCCCCGCGTCCGCGGGCTTGAGCGGCACGAGATTGGGGAGCTGATCGAACAGCGCTCGCTCGCAGCCGTGGCGCATCGCGGTCCTGACAGGGAAGGCGGGGTTGTCGGGCGGCAACTGGGTGACCTCGTCCACGTAGTAGCCGTCGCTCCACCTGCCCCAGAGGGCCTGGCGGCAGAAGGAATCCACGATCATCCACTCGCGCTCGCCGTTCGGCCTCGGCGTCGGTGCCGCGGTGCCGAACAGCGGGCCCGTGATCCGGTCGAGCTCCGTCTGCCAGGCCTCGTCGCCATCGAGACGTCCGAAATAGGTCCCGTGGCCCTCGCTGAGGAACTCGTCCTCGCCGAGCGGCGGCAGGACCGGCTGGTTGACAGTTCCCGGTGACAGGCCTTGGGGTGTGTGTACTGCGCCGTGGAGCAATCGGGTTCGCAGCTCAGCAGCCGTGAGGACGCCGTCTCCCAGCTCGCAGTCGGGCCGGACGGCGCCACAGGCCACCGGAGACGCACCGGTCGCGACCAGGCCATCCTGTTGGGTACGGCTGGGTCCTGGCAGAGCTCGCCGGGCCTGGAGCAGCGCGTTCGCGTACATGCCGGCCACCACAGGGGTTGCGTTGGACGTACCCCCGAACGAGCGGTCGGTCCCGCTCACGGTTGTCCCTCCCAGAGACGGGTATCCACCTCCGACCGAGGCCACATCCGCGGGCTTGCCCGACCCGGTGTACGAGGCGTGGCTCGTCTGGTGCACCGCGCCGACCGTGACGGTCCAGTCGGGGCCCTCCTGGCTCGAAAGCAGCGTGGTGTTGGGAATCGTGAACGTGTTCGAGACGCCGTTGCCGGAGGAGTAGAAGATCGTCTGGCCGCGCTCGCTCGCGGCTGCCTGCTGGGCCGCGTTGCCCCCGTCGTAGATCCTCTCGCGCTCGACGGGGCTGAACCCGTACGAGTTCGTGACGACGTCGATCCACGGCTGGCTCATAGCCCAGTTGAGCGCGTACTCGAGCTGCGGACAGTTGATGGTTCTCGTTGTGCACCCGCCGGGGTTGTAGGTGATGAGCACGACCACGCACTCCGGGCATGTGCCGTGGAAGTTCCCGACGGAGACCGATGAGGTGTTGGCGCCGTGGGCGGCATTGGTTGACTGGATCGGGGAGCCGAAGCGCACGGCGCCCACGATCTTCGTGTCGGGGGCCCAGTAGTAGTGGACGTTCTGCCCGTCGGACTGCTTCACTTTGTTCCACTCGGCCGTGTCCTGCGCCTGCAGCGACGCTGTGGTCGTGCTGTCCTCGACCTGCTCCAGGCTGAGGTCGAGGCTGTCGTAGGAGGAGAATCCGGCTGTCGAGGGGAAGCCCGAGATCCAGCTGTCCGGTGGCTGGTCGAGGGGGAGGTCGTTGTCAGGATCCGAGTCCTCGTGCTGAGGCATCTTCGATCCCAGGAAGTCCCAGTGATAGGGGCTGAAGTTGCCGTCGATGACGGCGACCACGACCGCATCGTCTCTTCCGTCAACCGGTGTCTGAGCCCACGCAACCCTCGATAGGCCGAGACTCAAGAGAGAGATCGCAAGGAGGGCGCCGGCGAGCCTCGCACGCATGACTAAAGGGGTTCCGCCACACGCCCCCTATTTCCTTTGTGCAGACGCACGAAGCGGGATGTGCCCCCGGCAGGATTCGAACCTGCGCACCTCGCTCCGGAGGCGAGTGCTCTATCCCCTGAGCTACGAGGGCTTGCCAACGAATCGTACCAGCGCCCATTAGGGCAGCCGCATCGACCCTCCTTGCTAAGATTCCGAATAGTTGGCAGGACCAGCCCGAATACTGGTGGTTGACGACGACCCGGTGATCCTCAGGCTCATCGAGGTCAACTTGGACTTGGAAGGGTTCGACGTCGACACGGCGGATCGGGGAGAGGACGCGATAGCGAAGGCAAGGGCGTCCGCGCCCGATCTGATCATCCTCGACCTCATGATGCCCGAGATGAGTGGGTGGGAGATCGCGGAGGAGCTCCAGAAGGACGACAAGACCACCGGCATCCCGCTCGTTTTCCTCTCCGCTCGCACTCAGGACGAGGATCGGCGCAGGGGAGAGGAGCTCGGTGTGGCAGGATACGTGACCAAGCCCTTTGATCCCTCCGACCTCGTCGCGACGATCCGCAAGCTGACAGAGACGGAGTGAGCTCGTGCCCGTCATAGAGCGGGAGCTGGACCGGCTCATCCGAGATGCGATCGTCCGAGCGAGTCCCGAGCTCGGCATCGAGCAACCCCCCGAGGAGATCGAGGTCCTCCGGCCGAGGCAGCGAGAGCACGGCGACTACGCGACGAACGTCGCCCTCGCGCTGGCCAAGGAAGCCGGACGTAGCCCCAGGGAGGTGGCCGAGATCCTCGTCAAGGCCCTTCCCGTGTCCGAGCACGTCACCAAGACCGACATCGCCGGTCCGGGCTTCATCAACTTCTTCGTCACGGCCGGCTGGCTCTACAAGGTCCTGGAGGATGTCAGGCTCCTCGGGGAGGACTACGGACGGCTCGAGGCCGAGCTCTCGGAGCACGTACTCGTCGAGTTCGTCTCCACGAACCCGACCGGTCCCCTCCACGTGGGTCACGCGCGGAACGCCGCCGTCGGCGACGCCTTGTGCAGGGTGCTCGAGCATGCGGGACACAGGGTGAGCCGGGAGTACTACGTGAACGATGCCGGCACCCAGGCGCGGCTGTTCGGAGCATCCGTCGAGGCTCGCTACCTCGAGCACTTCGGGCGCGAGGGGAGCGTGCCCGAGGGCGGATACGAGGGCGAGTACGTGAAGGAGCTCGTGTCGAACATCGCCGAGCAGCACGGCGAGGCGCCGCTCGAGATGCCCGAGGAGGAGAGGCTCGAGATGATGGCCCGGGAGGGCATGCGGCTGGCTCTCGAGGAGATCAAGGAGAGCCTCGAGCGCTTCGGCGTGCGCTTCGACGCGTTCCTACACGAGTCGACCCTTCATGCGGAGGGCAAGATCGACGAAGCCGTCGCGATCCTCCGCGAGAAGGACATCGCATACGAGAAGGATCAGGCGGTCTGGTTCCGCTCGACGAAGTACGGCGACGAGAAGGACCGCGTCCTGATCCGAGCGAACGGCGAGCCCACCTACTTCGCCGCCGACTGCGCGTACCTGCGCGAGAAGTTCGGGCGCGGCTTCGACAGGCTCGTCTACGTGTGGGGCGCCGACCACCACGGCACGGTCAAACGCTTGCGCGGCGCGGCGGAGGCCTACGGCTACGATCCCGCGCTGGTCGAGTTCATCCTCACCCAGCTGGTTGCGCTCTACCGCGACGGGGTGCCGGCGAGGATGAGCAAGAGGACCGGCGACATCATCACCCTGGAGGAGCTGCTCGACGAGGTGGGTCCGGATGCCGCGAGGTACACACTGCTTTCGCGTTCCGTGGACACATCGCTCGACTTCGACATCGAGCTCGTTAAGCGCCAGTCGCTCGACAACCCGGTGTACTACGTCCAGTACGCGCACGCTCGGATCGCAAGCGTGCTTCGTTACGCGGCCGAGCAGGGCACCACGATGGTGCCCTTCGAGCAGGTCGATCCCAAGGAGCTGGTGCACGACACCGAGCTGGAGCTGCTGCGTGTGCTATCCGAGCTCCCCGAGCAGATCGCCGTCACGGCGGAGCTCCGAGCTCCTTACCGTCTGACCCGGTACGCCGAGGAGGTAGCGTCGCAGTTCCATCGCTTCTACACCGAGTGCAGGGTCGTGACGGATGAGGAGGCGCTGACGCAGGCGAGGCTCCACCTCTCCGAAGCCACTCGCCAGGTCCTTGCGAATGTCCTGGGGATCCTCGGGGTGTCGGCGCCGGAGTCGATGGAGCGCCTGGGAGATCAAGAGTGAGTCGCCCCGAGAGCGGAGGGCCCGAGCCGGTCGTCGCCCCCCCTGACGGGGTCGAGATCCGCCCGGCCGTGCCGTCGGACGCGCGTGGATGGGTGCGACACATCAAGGAGGTCGCCGCCGAGGGCCGGTTCATCCGAACCGAGGACGTCCGCTG
>JBOGVX010000010.1:0-1620 GCA_050693165.1 Actinomycetota bacterium
GTCGACCACCGCCTCCGCGACCGCGCCCTTGAACGCTCCGTAGCCCTGGCCGTCGAACTCCTGCTCGATCGACTCGGGCGTCCGGTCCTGGACGACGGCAAGGATGTCGATCAGGTTCGAAATTCCGGGCTTTTCCGGGGACTTCCTGACCTCGGAGCCGGAGTCGGTCACCGCGCTCTTGATGCGCTTGGTGATCGTCTTGGGATCGTCGAGCATCAGCACGCGACCCGTCTCCGACTCCGACGTGGTCGACATCTTCGAGGTCGGGTCCTGCAGGTCCATGATCCGCGCGCCGACCTCGGGGATCCGGTGCTCGGGCACGACCAGGGTCTCGCCGAACCGCGAGTTGAAGCGCTGGGCGATCTCGCGCATCAGCTCGATGTGCTGCTTCTGGTCCTCGCCGACCGGCACCTCGTTAGTGTTGTAGGCGAGCACGTCCGCCGCCTGCAGCACGGGGTAGAAGAAGAGGCCGGCGGAGACGAGGTCCTTCTGCTGGCCCGACTTCTCCTTGAACTGCGTCATCCTGCCGAGCTCGCCGTACGCGGTGGCGCTGGAGAGCAGCCAGCACAGCTCCGTGTGCTCCTTCACGTCCGCCTGCCGGAACAGGATGCAACGGTCGGGATCGAGGCCGGCGGCCAGCAGGATCGCGGTGGTGTCGTAGACGCGCTCCCGTAGCTCAGCGGGGTCGTAGGCAACCGTGATCGCGTGCAGGTCGACGATGCAGTAGATGGCATCGCCGCGGTCCTGACCCTCGACGTACTGTCGGATGGCTCCTATGTAGTTGCCGAGGTGCTTGCGGCCGGTCGGCTGGATCCCAGAGAAGATGCGCATCTCCGGGCCAGCGTACCGCGCCCCCGAGGGCCGGCGAGCGCGCTCGATATCATGTCGCCATGAAGGCAGGAGTCCTCGCCCTGCAAGGCGACTTCCGGGAGCACTCGGCGGTGCTCACCGAGCTCGGCGTCACCGCTGTTCTCGTTCGCACGCCCGAGGAGCTCGGGGCCGTCGATTGCCTGGCGATCCCAGGCGGCGAGAGCACGACCATGGCCAAGCTCGCACATGCACACGGGCTGGTCGAGCCGATCCGTGAGCGTGCCGAGGCGGGGATGCCAGTGTTCGGAACGTGCGCGGGCCTGATCGTGATGGCGAACGAGGTGACGGACGGCGAGCCCCTGCTCTCGCTCCTGGACGTGCGGGTCTCGAGGAACGCTTACGGTCGCCAGGTCGATTCGTTCGAGGCCACGGTGGACGTGCCCGGGATAGAAGGAGGGCCGTTGCAGGCGGTCTTCATCCGCGCGCCGGTCGTGGAGTCGGTGGGCGACCAGGTCGAGGTCCTGGCATCCCTGCAGGGCAAGCCGGTCGTTGTGGAGCAAGGATCGCTCCTGGCAGCCGCGTTCCACCCCGAGCTCGGGGGAGACGGGCGCCTGCATCGCCGGATGCTTGAAAGGGTGGGGTAGATGTCCGGTCACTCGAAATGGTCGTCGATCAAGCACAAGAAAGGCGTCACGGATGCGCGTCGCAGCAAGATGTTCGCGAAGCTCCTTCGCGCCGTCGAGGTGGCGGCACGCGATGGCGGAGGGAACATCGAGGGCAACATGACGCTCGCTTCAGCGGTGCAGAAGG
>JBOGVX010000011.1:0-15046 GCA_050693165.1 Actinomycetota bacterium
TCCGCCTCTCTCGCGATCATCACGGTGATCGTCCTCGGTATAGGCGCGTGGGTCTTCCTGACCTCCGCCTTCTTCGCCGTACGTGAGGTTCGCATCGAGGGATCCAGATCCTTACCGGCCGAGGAGCTCCGGGAGCTGGCTGCGATCGAGATGGGTGACAACCTCATCACGCTAGCGACCGACGGCATCGAGGATCGACTCGAGTCGGATCCGTGGATCCTGCGCGCGGGGGTGCAACGAGACCTGCCGCAAACGGTCGTGATCACCGTGGTCGAAAGACGCCCGGCGGGATGGCTGGACGATCCGGATGGATCAGCGATCGTCGCCGGTGACGGCACGGTCCTGGAGCGCTCGCCCAACCCGCCCGAGCGGCTGCCGGATCTCGGGTCGTGGCCGGACGCGCTGATCCCGGGGCACGGGATCGACGAGTTGGACGGTGCCCTGCGGGTGACGTCCTCGATGGCGCCCTCAACCCTGGGGCTGATCGAGGCCGTGGAAGTTTCCGGGCTCGATGTGACCATGAGCCTTCGCGGTGGCGGCGAGGTCGTCTACGGCCAGGCCACGGAGATACAGGCGAAGAACAGCGCGCTCGGCGACATGCTGCGGTGGGCGCGGGAGGAAGGCCTCGCGATCAAGACGATCGACGTTCGTGTTCCGTCCGCGCCGTCACTGGCCCCGGCGCAGGGCCCTGCGCTCTCACCGACTTTCTCCTGATTCTTCGAGCACGGAAGGGTTGACAGATTCCTGTCTTTCCGATAGCGTCTCGCCTTGTAGGTGAGGTTTACATAATCCTTAACCTCAGGTGGAGGTTGAGGCATAGGGCGTTTCCGCAGGTCATTGCCGCCGGAGCGCCCTCGCTGACCTTAGGGAGGCGATGGAATTGATGATCCAGACCCCGCAGAACTATCTGGCGGTGATCAAGGTCGTCGGCATCGGCGGCGGAGGAGTGAACGCCGTCAACCGGATGATCGAGTCCGGACTGAAGGGAGTGGAGTTCATCGCGGTCAACACCGACGCGCAGGCTCTGCTCATGTCCGAGGCCGACGTGAAGCTCGACATCGGCCGCGAGACAACTCGAGGCCTTGGCTCCGGCGCCGATCCAGAGATCGGACGGCGGGCGGCCGAGGAGCATCGTGCCGAGATCGAGGAGATCCTCAAGGGCGCGGACATGGTCTTCGTCACTGCCGGCGAGGGTGGCGGAACCGGCACCGGTGGAGCGCCGGTCGTCGCGCAGATCGCGCGCGAGCTCGGCGCGCTGACGATCGGTGTCGTCACTCGTCCCTTCTCTTTCGAGGGCCGCAGGCGCGCGAGTCAGGCCGAGGAAGGGATCCAGGAGCTGAAGCAGTCCGTCGACACGCTCATCATCGTGCCGAACGATCGTCTGCTCCAGATCTCGGACGAGACGACCTCGATGCTGGACGCGTTCCGCATGGCCGACCAGGTCCTGCACCAGGGAGTCGACGGGATCACCGCGTTGATCGTGACGCCCGGACTGATCAACCTCGACTTCGCGGACGTTCGCACGGTCCTTTCGAACGCGGGCTCTGCGCTCATGGGCATCGGTCAGGGCGCTGGCGATGATCGCGCCGAGGAAGCGGCCAGGGCCGCGATCTCCTCGCCGCTTCTCGAGGCCTCGATCGAGGGGGCGAAGGGCCTGCTCCTGTCGATCTCCGGAGGGTCCGACCTGACGCTCCACGAGGTTCACCGCGCGGCCGAGGCGATCACGAGGGCGGCTCATCCCGAGGCGAACATCATCTTCGGGGCTGTGATCGACGACGCGCTCGGCGACGAGTGCCGCGTCACCGTGATAGCCGCCGGTTTCGACCGGGCCGCCGAGGCTTCATTCGCCCGGCCGGCTCTGGCGATCTCGGCGAGGGAGTCGGACTCGATCAGGCTCCCCGAGGATGACGACGAGGATATCCCCGTTCCATCGCTCCTGAAGGAGCGGCAGGAGGACGAGGACCTCTTCCAGCCGGCGCAGGTTGGGGCCGGCAGGAACGACGAGGGCGACGACGACCTCGACATCCCGGACTTCCTGAAGGGATAGGGGAGCGTCGTCGATAGACGTGGGGGCGGGGAGGGTCGCCCGAGGCGCCCTTCCCCCGCCTTGATCGGGGCTCTTCCCGTCCCCCACCATCCCCCCAGATGGAACGCCGCAGCATCGGAACCGAGCTCCACGTACTGCTGAGCCCCGCGTTCGAGCGAAGGGGGTTCATGGCAGCCTTCACCGAGCGCACCGGGGGGGTGAGCGGCGACCTCTACTCCTCCCTCAACCTCGGCCTCGAGACAGGGGACGATCCGGCGCTGGTCGCACGGAACAGGGAGCGACTGCGGGCCAAGCTGGAGATACCCGCTCCGGTCACAGCTCGCCAGGTCCACGGAAGCGACGTGCTCGGAGTCGACGGCAAGACCGGCCATGTCGGAGACGGTGACGCGTTGACGACCTCGACCTCGGGGGTCGCGATGGCCGTGATGGTGGCCGACTGCGTACCGCTGGCTCTCGCCTCCGAGGCTCAGGGTGCTCTTGCCGTGGTCCACCTGGGGTGGCGGGGGGTGGCCGCCGGTCTCGTCCAGAAAGCTCTGAGCACCTTCTCCGAGCCGGCCGTCGTGGTCGCGGCGATAGGCCCCGCGATCGGCCCCTGCCACTACGAGGTGGGCGAAGACGTCGCGGAAGCCGTTAACAGCGGAGTGGACGGGCTCGCGGTCGCCGACCGATCCGGCCCCCTGCCCCGACTCGACCTTGGAGCGACGATCGAGGCCTTGCTCCGCAACTTGGGTATCGTCGAGATCGACCGCGCGGAGGAGTGCACCGCCTGCGAGCCGGAGCGGTTCTTCTCACACAGGAGGGACGGCCTAACGGGCAGGCAGGCGTTGGTGGCGATGCGCCTGTGACCCAAATAGATTAGGGACGTGGAGAGAGAACCATTGTCGACTTCTGTTAACAACCGTGATAGCCTCCGGGCGCTGGAGGAGAGGCTCGGCGACGTCCGCTCGAGGATCGCCGCGGCGGCCAGACGTGCCGGCAGGGACCCCGCCGGGGTCAGGCTCGTGGCGGTTACGAAGCAGGTGGGCCCGGAGACGATCCAGGCCGCCGCCGCAGCCGGCATCGAGGAGTTCGGAGAGAACTACGTGAAGGATCTCGAGACCAAGCGACTCGCCGCGCCGGACGCGACCTGGCACTTCATCGGCCGGCTTCAGAGCAACAAGGTTCGCCGCGTGCTCCAGGCCGCCGATGTGATCCAGACGCTCGAGCCCGGCAAGGCCGCCGACAAGCTCCTCGAGTCGACAGCGGAGCTCGAGGAGCGGCGACGGTTCCTCATAGAGGTGGACTTCACCCGCAGCCGGGTCGGGAGTGCGCCGGAGGAGCTCGACCGTTTCGCGGACCTCGTTGCCAACTCGGGTGTGCGGCTGGAGGGTCTCATGACCGTGGCGCCGCAGGACGAGGATCCGAGGCCAACGTTCGCGAGGCTGCGTGAGCTACGTGACGGCTTGGTGGATCGTCACCAGGAAGCAACCCATCTTTCGATGGGAATGTCGGCCGATCTGGAGGTCGCCGTCGAGGAAGGCGCTACGATGGTTCGGGTCGGAACCGGCATCTTCGGCCCACGGGCACGGAGGTAGTTGTCATGGCAGGCACGTGGAGAAAAACGATGAGGTACCTGGGTCTCGTTGAGGACGACGAGGTCGAGGTGGGGCCGTCCGCCATCCCGTCCCTCGAGGACTCGCGTGCGGCGCCGGCCGCCGACCCCTCGTCCCTGCGCAGGTTCCGCAGCAACCAGGAGCCCTCCCTGCCTCCTCCGATGGACAGCCCCGAGGCCATGGTGCGAACGATCCCTCAGCGACCCAGCTCGGGGACGATCCACCGCTCCGAGCCCCGTCGTTTCAACGAGGCTCGTGAGCTCGGCGAGAGGTTCAAGGAGGGCGTCGCGGTGATCATGAACCTCCAGCAGACGGAGGACGCGATCGCTCGCCGACTCGTCGACTTCGCGTCGGGCCTCGTCTTCGCCAAGGACGGAAAGATCGAGCTCGTCGCCAATCGCGTCTACCTGCTCACGCCCGCGGACGTCGAGGTTTCCGCCGAGGAACGGGAGCGCCTGAAAGAAGGCGGCTTCTATAACCAGTTCTGACCGTCTAGCTCGGAGGAGCTGACCCCTTGGACACCGTCGTCGGGCTGATCTGTGTCCTGCTCACGATCTACTGGGTCATCATGTTCGCGCGGATCATCCTGTCGTGGATCCCGCCGCCCATGTCGGGGTTCGGTCGCACGCTCTACGACCTGATCCACGACCTGACCGAGCCCCTCATGCGCCTCGTTCGAGGGCTGCTCCCTCCTATTAGGATGGGTACCGTCGGGCTGGACCTGTCACCGATCGTCATCTTCATCGCGCTCGCCGTGATCAGGCGAGCGATCGGGTGCGGCGGCCTGAGCATCTAGGACTTAAAGGAGGCGAGCTCACCGTGGCCAGGAAGAAGAAGCAGCAGCAGACCGAGGAGACCGGGTTCGGCGGCGCGGAGGCAGCCGGCCAGCGTCAGAAGCTCAGTCCCGTAGACATCCAGCAGAGGGTCTTCCGTCTCGCGTTCCGCGGATACAACGAGAAGGATGTGGACGAGTTCCTCGATCACATCACCGAGGACGTCGCCGCTCTCCACGAGGAGAACAAGAGGCTCCGCGAGCAGCTCGGCGGCGGGCCCGTCAGCGCGGACCTCGGCGAGGCGCGCGATCAGGCCGAGGCGATCGTCCGCGAGGCTCGCGAGCATGCCGCCAGGTTGATCGACGACGCGGGGGGACAGGCGCCCGCAGGCGCAGGCGGCGGTGGTCTCTCCGGGTCGTTCCTTCTCCGCGAGCGGGACTTCCTGCAGCGGCTCGCGCAGTCCGTCCAGGACCACGCGCGTTGGCTGAAGGAGGAGGCGCAGCGGCAGCGCAGCGGCGTCACGCAGGCTGCCGCCACCGTGAAGAGCGGGCAGGCATCCGGCAAGAAGGCACGCGGGGCCAAGGCCAAGGCCGCCTCGCCCGGCGAAGCCACGGCAGCCTGGGGCCCGCCACAGAAGGACATGGCTGCGCCTTCGGAGGGGCTGCCCAGGGAGCAGGCTCCCGGCGAGGCAGACCCCCTGCTCGCGGCCTGGGAGAGCGCTTTCACGGGGGAGGCCCCGCAGGCGAAGGGCACCGAGGAAGGGGAGCCCTCGCTCAAGGAGCTTTTCTGGGGCGACGAGTAGCCCGAGGCTCGAACGCCTTTTAGACTGAGTCGCACGAAGAACAAGGGAGGACCCCCGAATGATTGGACTTGCATGGCTGAGCTTGCTCGCAGCGGTGGGCATGCTGGTGTTCGGCGTCTTCACCGAAGACGGTCTCATGTGGGTTTACGTCTCGATCGGTGCGAGCGCGCTCGCCATGATCCTTCTGTTCGCGGGCGTCGTCCGCCGCAAGCCGGTTCAGCCGGCGACAGCAGGGGCGCCGTACGGACCTCCCGTCGGCACGCCGGAAGCGAGAGGCCGTGGAACCGCCGCAAAGGCCGCGACCGCGCCGGCCTCGGCACCCGCACAGCGCCGGCCCGCAACGCCGGCTCCCACGACCGCTCCCGCGCGCAAGCCGGCAGCCAAGAAAACCGTGGCTAAGAAGACCACCGCCAAGAAGCCGGCCGCTAAGACCGCCGCTAAGAAGACGACGGCCAAGAAGACCTCGGCGGCGAGCAGCTCGTCCAGGGGGACCGTCGTGGCGATCCCGGAGCGCGGCACGTACCACACGGCCGAGTGCCGATACGTTCAGGGCAGGACAGACACCGAGAAGCTCAAGGCTGCGACCGCGAAGAGCCGGGGCTTCAAGGCCTGCGGCGTCTGCAAGCCCTGATCGTCAGGACTTCCTGAGCGAGATCGCGACGGGAGTCCCCTCGATCTCCTTCGTTTCCTCATGTGTCGCGTCATCGAGCTTGCCCGCTCGCACCGACACGGCCAGGGTCTCGCCGCCTATCCACTCGCCGTGGATCTCGACCGCCTCGGCCACGCGAGCACCGGCATCGAGGGCCAGCTCGATGCGGTCGCTGACTGCCAGGCCCGCCGCCTTGCGCGCATCCTGAACGAGCCTCACGACCTCTCGCGCAAGGCCCTCGCGCTCCAACTCCGGAGTCAGCTCGAGCTCGAGGGCGACGGTCAGCCCGCCTTCGTGGGCGACGCCCCAGCCCCCGGTCGTCTCCTGGGTGAGCTCGACGTCTTCAGGTGATAGCTCGACGGGTCCGCCGGGCGTCTCCACCGACACTTTCTCTCCTCCGGCCAGCGCCGCTGCAGCGGAGCCGTCTTCGGCCTCCAGCGCCGCCGCTACTTCCTTCACCCGAGGCCCGAGGCGCGGCCCCAGAGCTCGGAAGTTGGGCTTTGCGCGCCACGTGGACATCCGCGACGCAGACTCGGCGAAAGTGACCTCCTTGACGTTCAGCTCGTCGCGGATGAGATCGACCAGAGGGTCGAGCGCCTTCGGGTCGCCCTGCAGGTGGACTGCTGCTTGCTGGAGCGGCTGGCGAACACGAACCTTCGCCTCGGTCCGCACCGTGCGCCCGAGCGAGACGATCTCCCGCGCAGCCTGCATCGCCGTCTCGAGGCTCTCGTTCCGCACGTCCAGGTCTGCCTCGGGGTAGGAGGCGAGGTGCACCGACTCGGGAGCGTCGTCACGTCCGGCAGCTAGGTTCCGCCACACGGCATCGGTGATGAAAGGAGTGAACGGCGCCATCAACCGGGCGAGTGTGGTGAGGCACTCGTGGAGGGTGCGGTGGGCCGCGGGAGCGTCCTCGGCCGGCGCTCCTCCCGGGCCTCGGAACCTGCGGCGAGCCAGCCTCAGGTACCAGTTCGAGAGGTCGTCGATGAAGCGCGCGATCTCCCTGGCAGCGGACGTCGCGTCGTATCCGTCCAGACCCGTTCGCGCCGCCGTCACGGTTGCGGACAGCCTCGACAGGATCCACCTGTCCAGCAGCGGTCTCACCTCAGGTGATATGTGAATGTCCGCCGGCTCGACGTCGTCGGCGTTGGCGTAGGTGACGAAGAACGCGTACACGTTCCAGAGCGTCAGGAGGACGCGACGGACGCCTTCTTCGATGGTGTCGGGGTGGACGCGGCGATCCGACCACGGCGAGCCGGCGGCCAGGAAGAACCACCGGAGCGCGTCGGCTCCCTGCTTGTCGAAGACCTCCCAGGGATCGACGATGTTGCCGAGCCGCTTCGACATCTTGCGTCCGTCCTTGTCCAGAAGGAGCCCCAGCACGACGCACTTCCGATAGGCGCTCTCGTCGAAGAGAAGGACACCCTCCGCCATGAGCGAGTAGAACCAGCCGCGCGTCTGGTCGATGCCCTCGGAGATGAAGTCGGCGGGGAAACGCTTCTCGAACTCCTCGGCGCCGCGGCCGAGCTCGGGGTGGTAGCTCCACTGCGCGTAAGGCATCGCGCCCGAGTCGTACCAGGTGTCGATGACCTCGGGTACCCGCCGGGCTTCCCCGCCGCACTCGCTGCAGGCGAGTACGACGTCGTCGATCGCCGGACGGTGCGGATCCACCTCGGTCACGTCGGTGCCGGCCAGCTCGGAGAGCTCGGTCAGCGATCCAACGACCGTGACGTGCTTCTCGGCGCATCGCCAGACCGGTAGCGGGGTGCCCCAGTACCTCTCGCGAGACAGCGCCCAATCGACGTTGTTCTCGAGCCAATTCCCCATCCTGCCGTTCCTGACGTGGTCCGGGAACCAGCTCACCGACTGGTTGACCTCGAGCAGCCGCTCCTTCTTCGCCGTGGTCCTGACGTACCAGGAGCTCCGTGCCATATAGAGGAGTGGTGTGTCGCACCGCCAGCACAGGGGATAGGTGTGCTCGTACGTCTCTGCCCTGAGCAGGACGCCTCGTTGTTCCAGATCCGCGGTGATGTCGGCGTCGGTCTCCTTCACCTCGCGGCCGCGGACGAACTCGACCTCGGTCTCGTCGGTGAATCGACCGGCGTCGTCGATCGGCCTGTAGATGGGCCAGCCCTCGCGCTGACCGAGCTCCATGTCCTCCGAGCCGAAGCCGGGTGCGATGTGGACGATCCCGGTGCCCTCGTCCATGCCGACGAAGTCCGCTGCGACAACCCGATGCACGTCGCCCTCGACGTTCGGGTAGGGCGGCTCGTATCTGGTGCCTACCAGGACGGTTCCTTGCGTCTCGCTCTGAATCATCGCTTCATCGCCCAGGACCTTTGGAACGAGCGGCTTCGCCAGGACGTATCGGTCGCCGCCGGCTTCCGCGAGGACGTATGTCTCGTCCGGGGCGACGGCAGCGCCGAGGTTCGACGGCAGGGTCCACGGGGTCGTCGTCCAGATGAGGAGAGACGAGCCGACAAGAGCAGGATCGTTGGGCGACTCGAGGATCGGGAGCTTCACGTAGACGCTGGGGTCGGTGACGGTCGTGTAGCCCAGCGACACCTCGTGGTCCGAGAGCGCGGTCCCGCACCTGGGGCAATACGCAACCGACTTGTCGGCCTCGAACAGGAGTCCTTCCGAGTGCAGCTTCTTGAGGGACCACCAGACGCTCTCGATGTACTCGGGTGTCATCGTCCAGTAGGCCTCCGAGAGGTCCAGCCAGAACCCGAGCCGCTCTGTCAGCCGTTCCCAATCCTCGACGTAGCGCGTCACGGACTCGCGGCACAGCTTGTTGAACTCGGCGATGCCGAACGCCTCGATGTCGCGCTTCGTCTTGGTCCCGATCTCCTTCTCCACCTCGAGCTCGACGGGCAGGCCGTGGCAGTCCCACCCGGCTTTCCTCGGGACGAAGTGGCCGGTCATGGTGCGGTAGCGCGGGTAGATGTCCTTGAACGTGCGGGACTCCGCGTGATGGATGCCGGGGCGGCCGTTGGCGGTCGGGGGTCCCTCGTAGAACACCCACTCGGGGGCGCCCTCACGGGCCTCGAGGCTCTTCTCGAAGATGCGGCCGTCGCGCCAGAACTGGAGGATCTCGCGCTCGAGCGCGGGAAGGTCGACCTTCGGGTCGACCGGCTGGAACCTCGGCACCGCCACCTCCACCTCCCAAAGGGAAAAGCCATGACCCCTGCAGGGACGAGGCTGAGGCCCCGCGGTACCACCCCGCTTGACGGCACTTGCCCGTCCGCTCGAGACCGCTGTAACGGGCGGACCCGTCCGCATCTACTCGGCCGTCAGGCCTTTCGGGCGGCGGCTCGGGGAGGATGTTCGAGGGCTTCCGCCACCGGGCTCACACCGTCCCCGGCTCGCTCGGGCGGAAGGACTCCCCCTACTCGTTCCCGTCCTCGCCTGTGGCCGGATTGTACCGTGCGAGGCTCCTCGGCAGGCCTGTGGGCTTCACCTGTCCAAGCCAGGACTTGTGCTAGGTTGCGCGCGCCATGGCTGCGACCAAGTCCCCTTACGGGAAGAAGGAGCTGAACGAGCTCAAGAAGAGGCTATTGGAGGAGCGCGAGGAGCTCCAGAGGCAGGCCGCCGAGATCGAGGAGTCCTCGTTCGGTGGGGGCCAGTCCGATATGACGGGTGATGTTGCATCCTTCGACGAGGAGTTCGCGGATGCCGGCACGGCCACGTTCGAGCGCGAGCGTGACCTCTCCCTCTCCAACAACATCAAGGACCTGACCGAGCAGATCGACCGAGCGCTCGAGCACATCGAGCAGGGGAACTACGGCTTGTGCGAGAGATGCGGACGCCCGATAGAGAAGGCCAGGATCAAGGCGCTGCCGTACGCGACCCTGTGCATACGCGACAAGCAGGCGTCGGAGCGGACCGGCTGAGCACGGCCCGCCGGAAAGCTCTCACCCTCTACGGCGTCGCGGTCGCGGTAGTCGCTCTCGACCGCATCACGAAGTTCCTCGCGGAGCGCAACCTGCCCGGCAACCCGGTGGAGCTGATCCCGGGGGTGCTTGACCTCCGCTACACGACCAATCCCGGGGGAGCGTTCGGCCTGTTCGACGGCATCCCGTGGCTATTCGTGGCCATCAGCATCGGGGTGATAGGCCTCATCGTCGTGGCCTCCAGGCGGTTGCCGACGATCCCCGCGGCCATCGGGGTCGGACTGGTGCTCGGCGGAGCGGTCGGCAACCTGATCGACCGGGCGACACGGGGCCCGGGCTTCTCCGGGGAGGTGGTCGACTTCATCGACTTCCAGGTCTGGCCCATCTTCAACCTGGCGGACTCAGCGATAGTGACCGGCGCGATCCTCATGCTCATCTCCAGCATCAAGCGCGAACGCGCGGCACGGTGAACCGCTTCCAGGCCGAGGCCACCCCCGGCCGCCTCGACGCCGTGCTGGCCGAGCTCGCGGGAGTCCCTCGTGCCGACGTGCAGCGCGCGATCGAACGCGGCGACGTTCTGGTCGACGGCTCTCCAAAGCCCAAGTCCTTCCGGCTCCGGGGCGGCGAGCGGATCGAGGCCGACCTCGCGGTGGATCACACCCTCGAGCCAGAGCAGGGCGGCGTTCCGGTGCGCTACGAGGATCATCACCTTGCCGTGTTGTCCAAGCCCGCCGGGGTGGTGACACATCCCACCAAGTCCCGGCGCTCGGGCACGCTGGTCAACCTTCTGCTCGGCATGGAGATGCATCTGTCCTCCGTCGGCGGGGAGGATCGGCTCGGGATCGTGCACAGGCTCGACGCGGGCACTTCCGGCCTGATCATCGTCGCCAAGACCGATGAGGCGCACGAGAAGCTCGTCGGCATGCTCGCCGCACGAGAGGTGAAACGCACATATCTCGCCTTGGTCCGCGGCTCCCCCGCGCACGACGCGTTCGCGGTGGAGGCGCCTCTGGCTCGGGATCGTGCGCGTGTCGCCGTGAGAGCCGACACGGGGGTGGAAGCCTCGACGGATTTCGAGGTCCTCGAGCGGTTCGAGGGGACCGCACTTCTCGTGGCTCGTCCACGTACCGGAAGGACGCATCAGATCAGGGTGCACCTGTCGTCGATCGGCCACCCCGTCGTGGGGGACCGCGCGTACGGGGGGAGCGGGGAGATGGCGAGGGCGCTGGGCCTCACCCGCCCTTTCCTGCACGCGTGGCGTCTCGCGTTCGATCACCCGATGACGGGAGAGCGCATCGAGCTCGAGGAAGCGCTTCCCGAAGACCTGGCGACGGCCCTCGTACACGCCCGGGGACTCAGCTAGCGGCGGGCGCGATCGTGCTCGCGGAGGTAAAGCGCCTTCGTCGTTCGGACCTCTTCCCGTGATGAAAGGAGCGCGTCCTCGACGTCGGGTGGGAGGGAGCTGCTGTAGATGAGCTCGGCGAGGCGCTTCTGGTCGATGCTGAGTACCGAGTCGTAGAGGCCGAGAGGCTCGAGCGCGGCGCGGACCGCGAGCGGGTCGGGAGCAGTTTCGACCCGCTCGACGATCGATATGGCGCCGTCGGTTCCGTAGAGTCGCTTGAGGCCGTGCTCCTCGGCGAACGCGCGGATCGTCGCGCCGAGCTCCTCCATGCGCTTCCAGCGCTCGCGGTCCTCGCGCTTCAGTCGGATCCACTCGTCGACGACCGCGCCGACCTTCTCGGGCGTGTTCTCGCGCTCGTACTTGTGCTTGTACAGCGGACAAAGGTGCTGGAAGTCGCACCAGTTGCACAGCGGGTTGTCGCGAGGCTCGAACTTCCCTGCGGCGATGCGCTCGGCAACCGTTGCCATGCGCTTGCGTAGCTGGTCTATGTCCTCGTTGGAGCGAGTCGTCGTCATCCGCTCGCCGGGGAGCAGGTAGTAGAGGGTCAGGCGTTCCGGCTCGATGCCCCAGACCTCGCGAGCGGCCAGCGCGTAGATCGACAGCTGCAGGTCGCGGTCGATCATCGCCTTCGGCGGGAGCCGGCGGTTCGTCTTGTAATCGATGATCTCGTAGCCCCCGCCGGGCAGCCGGTCCATCCGGTCGATGGTTCCCCGCAGCGGGATGCCGTCGACCTCTATGTGGAAGTTGAACTCGAGCGCGGCCGGGATCCGGTACTGGTCCGCGTTCTCATGGTGGTAGCGCTGGAGCACCTCTCGGGCGTGCTGGCGGTAGAGCCGCTCCTCCGACTCCTCGCCGAAGCCCTCGCTGACCCATTCGTTCTCGAGCATCCCCCAGAGCTCCTCCAGGGACGGAGCCACCGGGACGGGCCGGTTGTGGAAGCGATGCAGGGCCCGGTGGATCGAGTCGCCGAAGGCCAGGGCGGGGGAGGAGCCTCGCGGGACGCGGTCCTGATACTGGAACCTGAACTTGGCGGGGCAGGTCTCGTAGGTGCTGATACTCGAGTAGGAGAGCTGCAATATCTGTCCTTCTTGCCTTCAGCTAGGGGCGAGTGTACTGTTCGGGCGGCGGGAATTACAAGCATGTGACTTCCCACAGGTTTTCCACAAGGGATCGTCCAGGGCGTGTCCGGGCACAGGGGAGGATGGGGCTAGGTTGACCAGCGGTTCCTTCGTCCACCTTCACACCCACACAGAGTTCTCCCTGCTGGACGGCGCGTCGCGCATCACGGCCCCGCCGGAGTCCGAGGCCGTCACTCTCCTGGACCGCGTCCAGGAGCTCGGGATGCCGGCGATAGGCATCACCGACCACGGCGTGATGTTCGGGGCTCTGGACTTCTACCGAGCGGCCAGGCAGCGAGGGATCAAGCCCATCCTCGGGGTCGAGGCGTATGTCGCCCCGAGGTCGCGCTTCGACAGAACCCCCGGCGAGAACGACGAGAACTACCGCCACCTGACGCTGCTGGCCAGGAACGAGGCCGGCTATCGGAACCTGCTGCGCCTGGTCACGGATGCGCACCTCGAGGGCTTCTACCACCGCCCACGTATCGACAAGGAGCTGCTCGCCGAGCGCGCGGAGGGCCTGATCGCGCTCTCCGGCTGCCTCGCCAGCGAGGTCTGCCGCGCCCTGACATCGGGGCAGGAGCGGAAGGCGGTCGAGGCGGCCGCTTCCTTCAGGGACCTGATGGAGCCTGGTGCCTTCTACATCGAGCTGCAGGACCATGGCCTGCCGCTTCAGAAGAGCGTCAATCCCGGGCTCGTGAAGATCGCGAAGGAGCTGTCCATCCCGCTGGTCGCCACGAACGACACCCACTACACGGTTCCCGGCCACGCCCGGGCGCACGACGTCCTCCTGTGCATCCAGCAGCCGGGCAAGGTGCTGGCCGACACCGACCGTCTGAAGTTCGACACCGAGGAGTTCTTCATCAAGTCCGGGGATGAGATGCGGGAGCTCTTCCGCGACCACCCCGAGGCATGCGACGCAACCCTTGAGATCGCCGAGACCGTCGAGCTCATCCCGATGCTCGAGCGGCCGCTCGTTGAGGCGACGGAGGAGCATCACGTTCCGCACTTCGCCCCGCCCGAGGGAAAGGACCTCGAGGGCTACCTGCGCGAGCTGGTCGAGGACGGCGCCCGCGACCGGTACGGCGAGGTGACGCAGGAGATCCGCGATCGCCTGGAGCACGAGCTGCGGACGATCTGCTCGATGGGCTTCGCGGGCTACTTCCTCATCGTTTGGGACCTGATCCGTTTCGCTCGCGAGCACGGGATCAGGGTGGGGCCGGGGAGAGGGTCGGCGGCGGGGTCGGTGGTCTCGTACTGCTTGCGGATCACCGATCTCGACCCGCTCAAGTACGGGCTGATCTTCGAGCGGTTCCTGAACCCCGAGCGGAAGGCTATGCCCGACATCGATATGGACTTCGACGAGCGCCGCCGCGACGAGGTCATCAGATACGTGGCCGAGCGTTACGGCCACGACCACGTCGCGCAGATCATCACGTTCCAGACGATCAAGGGGAAGCAGGGGATCCGTGACGCCGCGCGCGTCCTCGGGTTCCCCGCATCGGTCGGGGACCGGCTCTGCAAGATGTATCCCCCCGCGGTCCTGGGCCGGGAGTACCCCCTGAAGAAGGCCCTCGAGCTGTCGCGCGAGCTCGCCGACGCCTACCAGAAGGAGCCGGAGGCGAAGGAGATAGTCGACGCCGCGAAGGAGCTCGAGGGCCTGCGGCGGGAGGACTCGGTGCACGCGGCCGGAGTGGTCATCGGCGACCGGCCGCTCGTCGAGTACCTCCCGCTGAAGCTGTCCAAGGACTCGCGAGACGAGTCGCGCCACGAGGTCACTCAGTTCGACATGCACGGCGTCGAGGACCTCGGCCTGCTGAAGATGGACTTCCTCGGCCTGCGCAACCTCTCCGTTATCGAGGACGCGCTTCGGATGCTTCGCGACAAGGGCATCGAGCTCGACATCGACCACCTGCCTCTCGACGACGAGTCGACCTACAAGATGCTCTGCCAGGGCGACACGACCGGCGTGTTCCAGCTCGAGGGCGCCGGGATGCGCTCCCTCATCCGCCAGCTCGCCCCCGACAGGTTCGAGGACCTGATGGCCCTCGTGGCCCTGTACCGCCCTGGGCCCCTGTCGCAGAACATGCATACGGAGTACGCGGAGCGGAAGCACGGACGCCAGCCCGTCGAGTACCCGCACGACGACTTGGAGCCGATCCTCGGCGGGACGTACGGGATCATCGTTTACCAGGAGCAGGTCATGGAGATCGCCGTGCGCATGGCCGGCTACTCGATGGGAGAGGCCGACCTTCTGCGCAAGGCGATGGGAAAGAAGATTCGCGAGCAGCTGATCCCCCACCGCGAGAAGTTCGTGGCGGGCGCGCAGGAACGCGGATACGACGAGAAGCTCGCGCAACACGTGTTCGACCTCATCGTGCCGTTCGCGGACTATGGGTTCAACGCGTCACACGCGTGCGGATACGCGCTCATCGCGTACCAGACCGCGTATCTCAAGGCACATCATCCGATCGAGTACATGGCGGCGCTCTTGACCAGCGTCAAGGACGACAAGGACAAGAAGCCGTTCTACCTGAACGCCTGCCGATTGATGGATATCACGGTCCTTCCTCCGGACGTGAACGCGTCCGACATCGATTTCACCCCGCAGGGGGAGGAGGTGCGGTATGGCCTGTCAGCGGTGCGGAACGTGGGCGCCGGCGCGGTGGCGCAGATCATCGACGCGCGTCGAGCGAAAGGCGCGTTCGACTCGTTCTCAGACTTCTGCCGCAAGGTCGACCCGGGTGTGCTTCACAAGAAGGTCCTGGAGAGC
>JBOGVX010000012.1:0-6986 GCA_050693165.1 Actinomycetota bacterium
GTGCAGAAGGCCCGCGACTTCTCGGTGCCGCTGGACAACATCGAGCGGGCCATCAAGCGAGGCAGCGGCGAGATCGAGGGCGCGCGCTACGAGGCCGTGATGTACGAGGGATACGGGCCGGGTGGAGTGGGTGTTCTGGTCGAGGCGCTCACGGACAACCGCAATCGCACCGGGCAAGAGGTCCGGCACACGTTCACGAAGCTCAGCGGAAACCTCGGCGAGCAGGGGAGCGTCGCGTGGCAGTTCGACCGTAAGGGAGTGATCCTCGTCGACAAGTCCGCGTTCTCCGACGAGGACAAGCTGATGGAGGTCGCGCTCGAGGCCGGTGCCGAGGACCTGAACGAGGAAGGCGACCAGTGGCGCATCGCCACCGAACCCACGGCCCTCAATGCGGTTCGAACCGCGCTCGAGTCGGCCGAGGTGCCCATCGTGTCGGCGGAGCTATCGATGATCCCGCAGAACACGGTCCCGCTGAAGGGGAACCAGGCTAAGTCCGTGTTGAACCTGATCGATGCGCTCGACGAGCTCGAGGACGTACAGGCGGTCCATGCGAACTTCGACATCCCCGACGAGGTTCTGGCCGAGGTCAGCTAGTCGGGGTCCGAGTCACGTCCGCGACCTCGGCACCCAGGTGATCCAGCAGGTCCGGCGCGGCCAGGTGAAGGTTGATGCCGTGGCCTCCACCGCCTATCGCGACACGGTCCAGCTTCCCCAGCGAAGCGTCCGCGACGACCGGCCACGCCTTGGATGATCCGAAAGGCGTGATCGCGCCGCGCTCGTAACCCGTGGCCTCCTTGGCCTCGGCCTGATCGGGTAGAGAGAGCTTCCTCACGCCGAGATGCGCTCGCAGCTTCGGCCAGTCGATCTGGAGCCCGCCCGGCACGAGGACGAACACGTAGTCGTCGGCGCCCCGGCGGACCACGATCGTCCGCAGGAGCTGGCCCACTCCGATTCCCTGGAGTGCCGCGCTCTCCTCGACGCTGGTGGGGCGCTCGGTCTGGATGACCTCGAACTTCAGGTCGGAGCCTTCCAGCGAGCGGGTTGCGGGTGTATCCGGTTCCATGCCCCAGAGGCTAGGAGATTTCCGCAGCATCCTTGAGCACGTCACCCCCCGCACCTAGACTGAACACGTGTTCGAGCGCCTCGTGATCGGGGTCGACCCCGGCATGGCCTCGACCGGCCTCGCGGCGGTCGGAGCCACCGGCGGCCATCCTCAGGTGACTGAGGCCTCCACGGTCCGCACGCCTGCGGGCATGCCCGAGGCCGAGCGGGTCCTGATCCTTCACCGCGCCGTGGTAGCCGCCATCGCCGAGCACCGGCCCGAGGCCCTCGCGATCGAGTCGGTGATGTGGGGCAAGAACACCGGGAGCGCGATGGCGGTGGCCCGGGCAAGCGGGGTGGTGATGCTCGCGGCGGCCGAGAGAGGCATCCCCGTCCACGAGTATGCCCCGCTCGAGGTCAAGATGGCCGTCACGGGTAGCGGCGTTGCGGCCAAACAGGACGTGAGGCGCGCGCTGGAGCGGCTCCACGGCCTCTCAGACGTGCCCGAGCAACCGGACGCGGCCGATGCCGTCGCCGTCGCGGTCTGTCACCTGCAGCAGTCCCGGCCTCTGCGCGAGGCCGCGACTTGATAGCGCTCGTCGAGGGGACCGTCGCGGAGAGAGGCGGCGACAGAGCCGTGATCATGGCGGGCGGTGTCGGCTACGAGCTGCTCGTGTCGGCCTCGACTCTGGGCTCGCTTCCGCCCGCGGGAAAGACCGCGCGACTCCTGACCCACCTCCATGTTCGCGACGACGCGATGATCCTGTTCGGCTTCTCGACCGTGGCGGAGCGAGAGCTGTTCCTGTTGCTGCTCGGCGTCAACAGCGTCGGGCCGAAGCTCGCCCTGGCGATCCTGTCGGTGCTCACCCCGGAGGCGCTCCGGCGAGCGATCCTCGAGGGCGACGCGGAGGCCATCACGATCGTCCCGGGCGTCGGCAAGAAGGTTGCTGCGCGTATCGCGCTCGACCTGAAGGAGAAGATGGGCGGAGTCATCGAGCTTCCCGAGGCGGGACCCGTCGCGGAAGTCCGCGACGCGCTCATCGGGATGGGGCTGTCCCCGCAGGAGGTGCAGGACGCGGTTGCCGGGCTGAACGGCGCGGACGGGCCGGTCGAGCAGCTCCTCCGTGACGCGCTGAAGCAGGTCGGTTCCAGGTGAGCGTCGAGGACAGAGTGGTCGCCTCCCAGGAGCTCGTCGTCGATGGTGACTTCGATGCGGCGCTCCGGCCCAAATGGCTACGCGACTTCATCGGGCAGGAAAGGGTCAAGGAGCAGATGGAGCTGCTGATCCAGGGCGCACGAGAGCGTTCAGAGCCGCTCGATCACGTCATGTTCTCGGGGCCGCCGGGGCTCGGGAAGACGACGCTGGCGGGGATCGTGGCGAACGAGATGGGCGTGAGCCTGCGGCAGACGTCCGGACCAGCCCTGGAGCGAACGGCGGACCTCGCCGCGATCCTGACGAACCTGGAAGAGGGCAACGTCCTGTTCGTCGACGAGATCCACCGCATGCCGCGTCAGGTCGAGGAGGTCCTCTACCCGGCGCTCGAGGACTTCAAGCTCGACGTCGTTGTCGGCAAGGGCCCGTCCGCCCGAACGATCAGGCTCGATCTCCCGCGTTTCACTCTCGTGGGCGCCACGACACGGCTCGGCCTGATCACGCTTCCGCTCCGCGAGCGGTTCGGCTTCACCCCACGTCTCGAGTACTACGACGAGGGCGAGCTGGCGAGAGTGGTTCGCCGCTCGGCGGGGATCCTCGAGGTCCATGTCGAGGAGGACGCGGCCGACGAGATCGCGCGAAGGGCGCGTGGCACGCCGCGCATCGCGAACCGGCTGCTCCGCCGGGTGCGCGACTTCGCGCAGGTGCGAGGCGACGGGCGGGTGACGCTGGAGTCGGCGGCCGACGCGCTCCAGCTCTTCGAGGTCGACGAGCGTGGACTCGACCGCGTTGACATCTCGATCCTCACGGCTCTCGTCGAGCGATTCGCGGGCGGCCCGGTCGGGCTCTCCACGCTTGCCGCAGCGGTGGGGGAGGAGACCGGGACACTTGAAGAGGTCTACGAGCCCTACCTCCTTCAGATCGGCTTCCTTCAGCGGACGCCGCGAGGCCGGATAGCGACCGAGCCCGCCTACCGCCACCTCGGGACCGCGCCCGAGGGTCGAATGGTCTAGCAGCAGGGAATCAGCGCCCCCGCCTCGAATCCTTTACCGGATGCGAAGAGCCCTGCCCGCCCTCGCCCTGTTGACCCTGCTTGCCCCTGTCTCGGCCGCACGGTCGCAGGAGGCCGTCCCCGGGCCGGATCCCGTGGTGGTCGCGACCTTCGACACCGGCACCAATCCCTTCCACCCGTGCTTCCAGCGGGACTGGACGGACATCGAGTCGCCGCGCGAATTCATTCCCACCTATCCGGCGGACGCGATACCCGTGGAGCTCACATTCGCCGACACGTACCAGGAGTCACTCGCCGAGAGCCAGGACGCGCTGCAATCGATCGTGCCGAGGAGGCTGCACTACGTCCCCGGCACGAACCTGTCGTTCTATGGAACCGCCTGGTCCGAGTTCGTCGATAACTACCCCCACGGCGCCCAGGCGTCGAGCCAGATCGCCTGCGAGCAGTACGGCCTCGCTCCGAACGCACACCTGGTGATCGTCAACTGGTACGACAACAACGCGGCGGGACCGGAGATGATCAGGTGGGCGGCTTCCCAGCCTTGGATCGACGTCGTACACCTGAACATCCAGGACACCCCTCTCCCGGTCCGCGCCAGGGAGATCGACGAGGTGATCGCCTCCGGGAAGGTCGTCGTGATCGCGGCCGGCAACGGCGTCCAGGGTCTCGGCCCGAGCTACCCCATGGAGCTGAGCCGATGGAACGGTCCGCCGGGGAGCCTTATCGCCGGCGCCAACGACAATGGCGGTTACGCCGTGTACAGCAACCTGAGCCCCCATGTGGTCATGGACGGGTGCGGAACAGTCGCTGCCAGTCCGAACAGCTACGGGGACGCGGGCTTCAGCGGAACCTCCAGCGCCAGCCCCCGCATAACCGGCTACGTGGCCCGGCTCATCGGCGAGCTCAGGGCCGAGTTCGGACATACCGGCGAGGGCCTCGTCACGATCCCGGAGGGATCACCGCGCCCGGCTACCGGCCCGCTGGCCGATGGAGTGCTCACCGCGCCCGAGATCCATGATGCCGTGAGGGCGACCGCGAACCCGAACCCTCACTCGAGCACGTACGACGGAACCGGGGGCGCGGGTTCGTGCATTTACTGGGTGCCCCAGCCGACGGACACGCCGATAGCCGTCTACGCGAAGATGGGCTATGGGGAAGTAAGTGAGCACACGTTTCCGGCTGCCCTGAGCGTTCTCGCAGGCCGGGCCGCACGGCCCGCCCGTTCCGAGGACAACTTCTACGCGGTCAGCGAGAAGGTCAGGCAAACCCTCTTCCCCCCGGACTGAGTCGTCCGCGCCAAGCGGTTGTAGGCTCTCCGCTGTCGTGCCCCGCCCCCTCCCTTCGATTCGATCGGGTCTTCGCGCGGCCTCGCGCCTGTTCGCGGTCGCCGGATCGACGCTCCTTCTTCTCGGCCTGCCCGCGACGCCGGCGCTCGCCAGCGTGACCGCCGCCGTTGTCGCGACCCAGCTAACCGTCACTGCAGATTCGGCCGACGACGTGACGATCACGTGTGGCCCGGACGGGGACGTGAAGGTCAATGACGCCGATCCGACGGGCGAGCCCGATACGTGCTTCTCGATAACTCGAGTCCAGGTCACGGCGACGGGCGCGTTCACCAACGCCATGGATCTCAGGGGTCTCACAGAGCAGCTGTTCCCGACCCTGCTGATGGTGATGATCGAAGCAGGCGCAGGAGACGACATCGTGATGGGTGGCGAGATGGCCGAGATGATCGGCGGAGGGGAAGGCAACGACTTCGTGCAGAGCGGCGGTGGCGACGACGACATCCTGGGCGGACCCGGTGGGGACGTCCTCGAGGGGCAGGAAGGCTTCGACACGATCAACGGCGAGGCGGGCGACGACACCCTGACCGGTGGACCGGGTGGGGACGAGCTCCTCGGGGATCTGGGGAACGACGATCTCTCCGACGAGCTGTTCTCGCCGAGCGGTCCGGACGACATGCAGGGCGGGCCGGGCGACGACACCGTCGCGGGAGGAGGCGCGGACGACATCCTCGCGGGTGGCGACGGCAACGACCTGGTCGACGGCCTGGGGGGAGACGATCGGATCACCGGGGATTCGGGCGACGACACGTTGCGGGGCGGTGAGGACGACGACGTCGTCGACGGCGGCGCCGGGAACGACCTTCTGAGCGACGCGTTCGACGATCCCCTCGAGGGGCCCGATGCGCAAGACGAGCTGAGTGGCGGACCCGGAATGGACACTCTGGAGGGCGGGCCGGGGGACGACAGCCTCGATGGTGACGCAGATGCGGACACTCTGCGGGGCGGGGAGGGCTCGGACTCTCTCACCGACGCCGACCCGCTCGGCATCGACGACATGTCGGGCGGTGACGGCAACGACACATTGCGCGGAGGCCTGGGCCTCGAGCGTGTCGTTCAGGCCGCCGATGTGGATCAGGTCCTCACCGACGCGACGCTGACAGGCCTGGGCACCGACTCCTTGCTGGCCATGGACGAGGCTCGGCTGAGCGGTGGAGGAAGCGGCAACCTCCTCGATGCCTCCGGCTTCTCCTCGGGCCCCGTGATCCTCGAGGGGTTGGCGGGCGCGGACACGCTCCGAGGTGGCTCGGCAGCGGACCAGCTGGATGGCGGGAGCGGGGGTGACAGCTACGGCTTCGCGTTCGAGGACTTCGGCACCGACACCATCTTCGAGGCCCCGGGGTGTGACGAGTCAGACCAGATGGACTTCGGCGGGCTTCCGAACGGCGTCGTGTTCAACATCGGACAGGCCGGGCCGCAGTCGGTGGTGGGTGGAGCGGTTGACCTTCCGTCGGCGACCGCGATCGAAGGCCTTGTGGGGACGGAGCACGCCGACTCATTGACCGGTGGGGAGTGTGGCGACCTGCTTCAGGGTAGCGACGAAGATGACACCCTCATGGGCTCCGGAGGGAACGACACTCTTGTCGGACAGGATGGGATGGATTCGCTCGATGGCGGGGACGGCCAGGACGTCGTGGCGCAGACCGCGGATGTGGAACAGACGCTCACGAACGAGCGGCTAACCGGCGAGGGCCCCGACTCCCTGACCTCGATCGAGCAGGCAAGCCTTGCCGGGGGTCCCGCCCCGAATCGATTGGACGCGTCCAAGTTCACCAAGGGCAGCGTCTCTCTCTTCGGAGACCTCGGGGACGACGTCCTGATCGGAACCAAGAATGGCGACTTGCTGAACGGCCAGGCGGGTAACGATCAGCTGGCGGCGGGCGACGGTAACGATGTCGTCAAGGGGGAAGAAGGACGAGACGTCCTCGATGGGCAGGGCGGTGCCGACCGCCTGGCCGCGGGCTCCGACGACGACTTCGTGAGCGCAGGTCCGGGGAACGACCGGGTGAACGGATCGCAGGGCAACGACCGGGCCGACGGCGGCCCTGGCGATGACCTGCTCGCCGGTGGCGCCGGGCGGGACCGTCTGGTCGGCTCCACAGGCGAGGATCAGCTGAGAGGGGGGTCCGACCCCGACCAGCTCCTGGCGCGCGACGGAGAGAGAGACGTTGTCTCCGGCGGATCCGCGAGGGATCGAGCCTTGGCTGACGCGATCGACGTCGTCAGGAAGGTCGAGAAGGGGACCGGCGCAAGGGAGAAGAAGGGCGGGGGCAGGAAGCGGTGACCGCTTCCGGTCCTCGGAAAGAGATAATGAGCGTCGACACCGCGTCGATCTCCCGAATCTCAATGGAGGGACTCACATGAGCTCAGCACTACTGGCCCAGCAGACGAGCAACGTCACGTTTCTCATCTCGCTGGTTCTTATGGTCGCGATCTT
>JBOGVX010000013.1:0-2148 GCA_050693165.1 Actinomycetota bacterium
CGCAGATAGAGGCATCGCCCAGGCGGTCGAGGAACCCGTCCCAGAGCGTGCCCCTCGGCCCCGCGCGCAGCGAGAGGCGAGCGACCTCGCCGTCCACGCCGTCCAGGATCGAGCAGGCCTGGACGAGGACGCCTCCCCAGATCCCCTCGCCGCGGCCGAGGAGAACGGCTCCGGCCAGGCCGACGATCATCGACACGATCGAGAGAACGTCGGGGTTCGGACGGAACCGGGAAAGCAGCCAAGAGATCGGGATCGAGACGCGGCGGTTCAGCAAGCGGGAGATGGGGCCGTCGGTGCCGCGAGGGAGGGAGCGCCGCAGCAGCCGGCCCGCACGCGCCAGGTCACTCGGAGTGTCCACGTCCTGCCACCAGGCTGCCGCGGGGAGGGGGAACGTCCCTAACCGCTCGTCGCGAGCAAGCCTCCCGACCCCCGCGGACAGGGAGCCGTCGCCCTCCTTGCGGGATGCCTTCAAGGCACGGAAGATCGACGGAGGAAGGAGGAATGCTCCGCAGTCTGCCGCCTTGGTCCGCAGCTCCTTCCCCAGCTCCGCGACGCGCCCCTCCGAGTCGAGAGCGACCTTCGTCGCCTCCTCGATCACCTCGGGATCTGGAGAAGGGTCGATCAACAGCGCCGGCTCCCGTGACTCGAGCAGCCCGTCGAGAGCCTTCTCAGAGAAGATGTGGTCGACGCTCACGAGAAGGAAGGACGGTTCGGAGCCGACCTCTGCCTCCACGGCGGCAAGCGAGGCGCCGTTGCCCTCGCTCCAGTCGGCGGCTTCGACGACACGCACGCGGCCGGGCGCAACCCGCTGTGCCACGGCCGCCACCGGGCCACCGCGGAAGCCGACCACCACGACCACTCGTTCAAGGCCGAGGCCCAGGAGCGTCCGGATCGCGCGCTCGACCAGACGCAGCCCGCCAAGGTTCACGAGAGCCTTCGAGCCGCCCCCGGTGACCTCGCGCAGCCGCTCCGACTCCCCCGCCGCCAGCACCACGCCCACCCTCGTCCGAGGGAGGGGGCGCACCACCGCAGAGCTCCTGACGTCCACCATCAGCGGGAATGGTAACGACGGACGCGGCCTCGAGACACGACGAGCTCGACCCTGCCCAGAGCCGCGAGATCCTCGAACGGATCACCACGCAGACCCACGAGGTCGCCCTCCGTGCCCGCCCGAAGCGGCGCCAGCGTCATGGAGCGCAGTATGGCCTCTGTGGACAGGCCGGCGGTGGCCAGATGGGCCGCCTCGGTCGCGTGGATCCCGGGCGGGATGGGCCCGTTGCCCAGGTCGGTGCCGTAGCGGACACGGCCGCCCGCCTCCGCGAACCGGCGAAGGTTGTCGAGCGCCACGTCCATCTCGGATGTCCGCGTTCCGTACCCGTGGATGTCGAGCGTGCTGACGATCCCCGTGTTGCGGGCGAGGCCCGCTACCAGGTCGTCGGACAGCCGCTCGGTCCACGGGCAATGCGCGAGCTCGTCCACGCCCGCGCCGAGGGCTCGCTCGCTCTCCCCCGTGCCCTGTACGTGGGCCGTGACGCTGAGCTTGTGATCGTGGGCCGCCTGACAGACCGCGACCAGCTCCGAGTCGGACAGGGCCGGGCCCACTTCGCTGTTCAGCGAGATCTTGATGATCGCGGGATCCTGCGCGGCAACCTTCTCGACCGCAGCGGCGGCTTCCTGGGCTCCGCGTACCTCGAGCCAGCCACCGGGCGGGCACCAACCCGCCTTGCTCGGATAGCCGCCGACGGCGGTGATCATGGGGCCCGCCGCTACTATCGCCGGCCCCTCGAAGTCGGTCCCCTGCGAGATGTCCACGAGCGGGAAGATCTCCTCGGGCGCCCAGGCGAGATCGCGGCAGAACGTGACGCCGCCGTGGAGCACGGATCGGGGATCCGACAACCGGATGTGCACGTGGTGGTCCATCGCGCCCGGGATCAGGAACCACTCTCCCGCCACCTCGTCCTCGGCGTCCGGCGCTCCGGCCGCGGGGCCCACGTAACGTGTCCGTGTGCCGTCGATCACGACCGCGGCGTTCTCGACCGGCCGGTCCGCCCCGGTCCAGGCCGCCGCCCCTCGGATGCGCAGGCTGCTAACCGACCCCGGCCTCCTTCAGAGCTGACAGCTCACGCCGGAGATCTCGCACCTCGTCGC
>JBOGVX010000014.1:0-13735 GCA_050693165.1 Actinomycetota bacterium
GACGCCTCATGGCTTGCGAAGCTGCACAACTACGACCCGGTAGCGGATTACGCGCAGTGGTTCTGCCGCACTGAAGGACGCTTCAGGATCGAGTAGCGGCTCGAAAGAGGAGGGACCTGCTGGTGGAGGGGGCAGGATTCGAACCTGCGTAGGCTACGCCGGCGATTTTACAGACCGCTCCCTTTGGCCACTCGGGCACCCCTCCGAAGCCGCACTAGATTACACTCCGCGCCCATGCCCAAAGGAGCATCCTTCGACATCGTTTCCGAGGTCGACCTCGCCGAAGTCGGCAACGCTGTCGACCAGGCCCGCCGGGAGATCGTCCAGCGCTTCGACTTCAAGGACACCGGCACCGAGGTCGAGCTCGACAACGACCTGATCGAGATGCGCTCGGGGACCGAGGAGCGCCTCAAGGCCGCCTTGGAGGTGCTCAAGGAGAAGTGCGTGCGACGGCAGGTCTCACTGAAGGCGCTGCACGAGGGGCCGGTCCAGCCCGCGGCCAAGGGGGCCTACAGGCAGACGATCAACGTGAACAGCGGCATCAGCGACGAGAAGGCTCGCGAGATCAACAAGCACGTCAAGGGGCTCGGAGTGAAGGTTCAGACCCAGGTACAGGGCGAGCAGATACGGGTCACCGGCAAGTCGCGGGACGACCTACAAGAAGTGATCAAGGCCTTGAAAGAGAAGGACTTCGGGATCCCGCTTCAGTTCACGAACTACCGGTAGCTAGTCGCCCTGCTCCGGAACACCCGTGCTCGTGGCATCCACGCCGGTCGGCACGGTCCCGAACGGGGCCCACGGCGTCGCCCCCGAGAGGTCGATCGCGGAGGACAAGGACGAGGCCTCCTGCGCGAGATCGGCGATCTGAGTGTCCGTCTGGCCCGCCCAGTCGATCTCCCAGGACATCTGGCCCAAGAGACGTCTGGCCATCTCCAGGGAGGAGACGGTTGGCTGGATCCCCGCGAGCGCGAGTAGCTGCTCGGGGCCGGATGGGAGGATCTCGGCGCCCCCGGTCAGGTCGAACGACCGGGTGAGCCGGAAGTCGGAAGTCTCGGTCACCGCCTCGCCCATGACCCTGGCGGCGAGTGCCCGGGCCTCGAGCTCGGCGATCTTTACCCACTGGTCGACATGGGGCTTCGGAGGAGCCGGGACGCCACCCGGCTGAAACTCGAGGTGAAGGTGCGGCGGCGTGTACATCGCGTTGCCGGTATGCCCCAGGTAACCGAGAACCTGTCCGACCTGGACAGCGTCACCGACGCTGATCGGCTCGGCCCACGCGGACATGTGCGCGTAGAAGTACTGGATCCCTTGCGCGTCCTGGATCTCGATGCTGATGCCGGAGGTTTCGCCCACGAGCTTCTGCGTCACCGTCCCGTCGGCGGTTGCAACGAGCGGCGTGCCCTCCTTGCCGAAGATGTCGAGGCCTTCGTGGAATCGGGAGCAGCCGTCGCGGCACGCGTGCCAGTCATCGGTCCAGTAGGCGAGACCGGCTACCGGGAACGGCCCCGCCACGCGGAGCATCGCTTCGTGGATGTTCAGGCCGTAGCGCGCAAGTGGAGTGAGGATCTCCACGACCGTGGCGCTGTTGTTGGGAGAGCTGATAACGAGCGGGCCGCGAGGGGTGGTCGCTCCCTGCTCCAGCTTCTCCTCGTCCTTCTTGCCGCCCTTGCCGCCCTGCTGGTCCTGCCGGTCGGCGGCCACATCCTCGCCCTTGGCCGGTTTGCCCCCCTTCTGGTCCTTCGGGCTCGGGCTGGGGCTCGGGCTGGGGCTCGGCGAGGGATCGATCACGTCGCAGAGCTCGGGGATGGGCACGGGCACGCAGGGATCCACCTGGGCCAGGCCGGTCAGAGGGGACAGAACGATGAGACCGGCTATCAGGACCCCTATTCCTGCAGTTCTCCTCAAGGATTCATCCCTCGCAATGCAAACGGGCCCGCAAGGGGCGGGCCTTACCTATTTCTTCTCCATCGACCGGTGAACTCCTCTATTTGAGCGTCCGACCGGCTATGGAGATGCTATCTCCCAACCACCCTGAGCGTAAGGGGTAATTGAGCCTATCTGAGGCTCACGGCCAGCTCCTCCAGCCGCTTGACCCGGTCCTCCGTGGGGGGGTGGGTCGAGAACAGGGAAGCCACGCCTCCCGACCGGAGCGGGTTCACGATGAACAGGTGCGCCTGCGCCGGGTTGACCTGGGAAGGCACCCGCTTGGCCGTGCTCTCGAGCTTGAGAAGGGCCGAGGCCAGGGCCTGTGGGTCCTGGGACAGGAGCGCGCCCGACTCGTCGGCCTGGTACTCCCGGGAGCGGGACACCGCCATCTGGATCAGTCCGGCCGCCAAGGGGCCGACAAGCCAGATCAGCAGGAAGCCGATCGCGCCCAGCGGGCTCTCGTCGTCATCCGAGCCCCCGAAGAAGAACGCCATGTAGGCCAGGTACGTGAAGGCCGAGGCGATCGCGGCCGCGATCGTCGAGACCAGGATGTCTCGGTTCATCACGTGGGACATCTCGTGGGCGAGTACCGCTCGGAGCTCGCGCCTGTCGAGGATCTGGAGGATCCCCTTCGTGACCGAGACCGCCGCGTGCTCGGGGTTGCGCCCCGTGGCGAACGCGTTGGGCTGGGACATCTCGCTGACGTAGATCCTGGGCATCGGGGCGTTCGCGGCGGCGGCGAGCTCGCGGACCATCTCGTACAGCTCGGGCGCCTCAGCCTCCGTTACCGGCTTGGACCTGGTCGCGGCTATTGCGATCTTGTCGCTCGACCAGTACATGACCGTGTTGAAGACCAGCGACAGCGCGAGGGCGATCGTCGCGCCCTGCCCGCCGCCGATCAACGCACCCACGGCCACGAACAGGCCTGCCAGGGCTGCGATCAGGAGCCACGTCTTGGTCTTGTTGATCCCGATCATCTCAGTCCTCTCTAACGTTCCTCATCAAGCATTCGTTCCACGAGCCCGCCCTGTTCTGCTCGCAGCGGCTCTCGCCACCTCCATCGTCGGCGCGATCCCCAGGCTGACCTGGTCGCCTGCGCACTCGAGGATCGCGTCCTGGCGAACGCCGTGGGACACCAGCGTCTCGACACCGCTGTCCCACACCAGGTCCCCCGGGTCGACCCGCGCGTACCAGTCCCGCACCGAGTCGCAGAGGCTGCCGCCATCCGGCCTGTCCACCAGCCCGATCGCCAGCGCCGTGTCCGGCCCTCGCGTCCACATCTCGACCGATCCGCCGGCCCACTCCCCCGCGGCAGCGCGAGCATCGGGTAGAGCCTGGCCCCGGTCGCCTCCCGGCGCCTGGAAAAGCCAGAGGAGGTTCGCCGCCCCCAGCTCCAGGGTGGTGACCCGGCGCCAGCCCTCCGGCGGACGGTCGCCCTGTGCGCGCGGGTTCACGGGAGCTTCGCCCGCGCGGAACCGGTCGGGGAACAGGACCTCCGCTGTGGAGTCCGGTGGTGACTCGTACGCCCGGTTGACCGCCTCCCATCCGCCGTTCGCGTACAGGTCGCAGACGAAGCTGAGCCCCTCCTCGTACGGGAACAGGAGCTCCTGCTCCAGGTACGGGGGGAACCCGGCCAGCCCTGCCTCCGACTGTGCGATGGCCTCAGGGTCCAAGAGCCCGAGCTGCTCGTCGAAGCCGAGCGTCGCCGAATACCTCTGCATCACGAATGTGGCGTCGCCCTCGACAAGAGCAAGGGCCGCCAGGCTCGCGTCCTCGGTTCCGATCTCCGGGTCGTCCGGAAGCGGGATGTCGAGCGCCTGGTCCGTCAGCGCGTGGTCGAGCTCGTGGGAAAGAGTGATCCTGTCGATCGCCGACGGCTCGGCACCGGCCTGACGAACCACGAGCTCGCCTGTCTCCGGCTCGTAGTACCCGGCAACCTGTTGCCCTATCGCACCGGCTCGGAGCTCGCGCAGATCGGTGCCCCGCGGTATGGCTCCGAGAGCGATGAGGAGCCGCTCCTCGATGTCGGCGATCCGGGGCGTGTAGTCCTCGAGGAACAGCTCGCTGACGCGTGATGTCATCTCCTGGCCGCTCACGAACTCGGGCTCGACGTCGCGCTTGAACTCGAGCTCGCGTATGCCCTCGACCTGGCTCGCGATCTCATCGACGGTCCTGCCTGCTTCACCCGAGCCGCCCCCGAGCGACGAGCCGAGGCATTCGAGCTGGGCCCCGAGGTTGCCCACGCCCTCGAACAGTCCCTCCGAGTCGCCGAGAAGGTCCTCGATCAGGTCGCCGACGTCGCCGAACGGTCCCCCGTCGCCGCCGCCGCCCTGGCCGCCGCGCGCCTCGAGCTCCTCGATGCGGTCGTTCGCCGCACGCAGCTGGACGAACTCGACGACGGCGATAGTGGAGGCGATGAGGAAACCGGCAACTAGGAGGGCGACGAGTGTCGTTCGTCCCCGCCGCTCCGGTGGGATGGGGCTAGGGAAGGGTTGCACCCTGAGGGAACTTCGCGAACAGGTCGGGGAGGATGCCCACCGCGAGCACGGCTACGGCGCTGACTGCCACGACCGCCGCGACGCTCGCAGGGGCGCGCAGCGGCTTCGCGCCCGGCACGTCCACGAAGAACATCGGCCGGAATACTAGGAAGTAGTAGAAGACGCTGATCACAGAGTTGACGACCATCACGATGGCGATCCAGACCTGGTCGGCTGAGACCGCCGCCTGGAAGATCCGGAACTTCGCCCAGAACCCGGCGAGCGGCGGGATCCCCGCTAGCGAGAGCATGAACATCGCCATCGCCAGAGCGAGCCCCGGCGCTCGTCGAGCCATCCCCGCGAAGTCCGAGATCAGCGCGCCCGGCGCCTCGCGAGCCAGAGCGACGACCACGCCGAAGGCGCCGAGGTTCATCACCCCGTAGATCAGGATGTAGAGGACGGCTGAGGAGAACGCGAGCTCGTTCGTGGCCACGGGATCGGGTCCCAGGCCAACGAGGGCGAAGGGCAGCAGCATGTAGCCCGCCTGGGCGATGCTCGAGTAGGCGAGCAGCCGAACTATCTGACGTTGCTGAAGCGCGACGAGGTTCCCGATCGTCATCGTCAGGATCGAGAGCACCGCGAACACGGGCGTCCACAGGTGAGACAGTGGCCCGAAGCCGAGGAACATGATCTGCAGAAGACCGGCGAAGCCCGCCGCCTTGGACGCGACGGAGAGGAAGGCGGCCACCGGGATCGGGGAGCCCTCGTAGGTGTCGGGCGCCCAGAAGTGGAACGGAACCGATGAGACCTTGAAGGCGAAGCCCGTAACCACGAACAGCACGGCGGCTATGCCGAGCGCCTCCGGCCCCTCACCCAGCACCGCGGCGATGTCGGTGAGCTTGAGCGAGCCGGTGATCCCGTAGATCAGGCTCATGCCGTAGAGCATCACGGCCGTGGAGAGGATCCCGATCAGGAAGAACTTCAGGGCGGCCTCGTTCGACCTCGGATCCCGCTTGCGGAACCCGGCCATGAGCCACGCCGGTGCGGTGACGAGCTCCAGGGAGATGAACAGCATCAGCAGGTCACGGGACGAGGAGATCGTCAGCATCCCGAGGACCGCCGAGAGCAGCAGGAAGTAGTACTCGCCCTGGTAGTAGCGGCCCTCTCGGAAATAGCGCAGAGATAGAAGGAGCACCGCCAGAGTGGCGATCAGGAAGAACACCTTGAAGAGCACCGCGAACGAGTCGACGACATACGTCCCGCCGAACGAGGAGCGCGTGTCCCCGACCAGGCTCAGGGTCGTGAGCAGCGCCGCGGACGTGCCCAGGAAGGAGAGCACCATCGCCAGCCACTTCCGCTCTTGCCTCAGGAAGAGGTCCGCGATGAGGACGACGAGGATAGTCGCCGACATGATCAGCTCGGGCGCTATCGCGTGATAGTCGACGTCAGGCAATCAGGCTCTCCCGTCTCGCATCCGCTCAGAACATCCCGCTCAGCGATGCGACCGCGTCGTTCGTCATCCCGAAGATCAGCACGGGCGCCACTCCCAGGAGAAGCGTGCCGAGGATGAGCGGCGACCAGGACACGTACTCGATAGTCGTTATGTCCGCGAGCGGCTTGCCCTCCCAGCGTTCCGGCACCTTGCCGAGGTTCACCCGCTGCAGCATCCACAGGAAGTAACCGGCCGTCAGGATCGTCCCGATCCCGCCGAACACCATCAGCGTCCGGAAAAGGCCGAGTGACAGGCCGCCCGCCGGGTTGTACGACGACAGCAGGGCCATCACCTCACCCCAGAAACCCGCGAGCCCCGGCAGACCCAGCGAGGCGATAGCCGTGAACGCGAGCACGCTCCCCAGCCGAGGGATCTTGTGGAGCATGCCCCCGCCGATCTCCGATATCTCGCGCGTGTGATATCGCTCGTGGATGGAGCCAGCGAGGAAGAAGAGCATCCCCGTGATCACGCCGTGAGCGACCATGCCGAAGATCGCCGCGTTGATGCCAACGTCGGTGAGCGTGGCGATACCGAGCATCACGAATCCCATGTGGCCGACGCTCGAGAATGCGATGAGGCGTTTCAAGTCGCGTTGAGCCAGGCAGGCTAAGGCCGCGTACACGATCGCGATCGCAGACAGGATCCCGATCACCGGAGCCCATTCGCGCGCGGCGTCCGGAAGGATCGGCAGAGCGATGCGGATGAACCCGTAGGTGCCCATCTTCAACAGGACACCCGCAAGGATCACCGAGCCGACCGTCGGCGCTTCGGTATGGGCATCGGGGAGCCAGGTGTGGAACGGCCACATCGGCACCTTGATGGCGAACCCGAGGAACATGCCTCCGAACACGACGAGCTGGAACGTGCGCAAGCCCTCGCCCAGGAACTCCCCTTGCAGCGTGATCATGTCGAACGTGTGCGGGTCGGCCTTGAAGTAGATCGCAAGGAAGCCCAGGAGCATGAACACGCTGCCGAACAGCGTGTAGAGGAAGAACTTGATCGCGGCGTACTCGCGCTTCGGCCCGCCCCACAGCGCGATGAGGAAGTACATCGGGACGAGGACGAGCTCCCAGAACACGAAGAACAGGACGAGGTCGAAGGAGACGAAGGTGCCCGCCATGCCGGTCTCGAGCAGCAAGAGCAGCGCGATGAACGCCTTGGGGCGGCCCGGCTCCGGCAGGTACTTCCAGGTGTAGATCATGCACAGGAACGAAAGGAGCAGGGTCAGCTCGAACATGGGGAGAGAGACCCCGTCGAGCCCGACGAAGTACCGCGCGCCGATCACCGAGATCCACGAGGCGTCGACGCTGTACTGCAGCGCGCTCCTCGCCTCGGCGGTCCCGAACGCACCCGGTGCGTTGTAGTCGAAGCCGAGCAGGATGCCCAGCCCCACCAGGAGCGCGGCCCCCGTGAAGACGATGCCAAGCGCTCGGATGGTCCGGTCCTGCTCCTTGGGTACGAGCGCGACCACCAGCGCGCCCACGGTGGGGATGAACACCGCCAAGGTGATCGCCCAGTCGCTCATCGCTCCTCCATTTTCATCACTCAGATCCTCGTATAGATGACTGCCAGGATGGCCACGCCGGCGAACAGCACGGCGGCGTAGCGCTGCACATTGCCCGACTGGATGTACCGGAGCAAGCCGCCGGTCCATCCGGCTCCTATCGCGACGCGGTTGACCGCGCCGTCCACCACATTGCGGTCCACCGCATCCGTCGCGGTGCCGAACTTCCGTGTCAGCCAGGCGGACCCGTTGACGATCCCGTCGAGGATGTACGTGTTCGTCCAGTTGATGAATGCCGACAGCGGGTACTGGACCGGTTTGACGATCCCTTTCATGTAGACGTCATCGAGGTAGTACTTGCGCTCGATGAACGTGTAGAGAGGCCCGAGCGACCGCAGAGAGTCGCGCTCCAGGTAAGTGGCATACATCCGCCAACCCACCCAGATGGCCGTCACGGCGAGAGCAACCGTTATCCCCGCGAGGACGAAGTCGAACTCAGAGACGTGCGCCTCGCCCGGAAGCAGCACCAGCTCCGCGAACCCGCGCTTCACGAAGGGGGCGCCGAAGAATCCCGCGGTCATCGACAGCACGCCGAGGATCACAAGCGGAACCGTCATGAGGCTCGGCGACTCGTGGGGCTGACCGTGCCCTCGGTACTCGCCGAAGAACGTGAGCCGGACCGCTCGCGTCATGTAGAAGGCCGTAAGGACTGCCGTGACGATCGCGACGACCATCACGACCTCGTGCCCGTGCCGTCCGGCGTCGGCGATGATCTCGTCCTTCGACCAGAACCCGGCCAGGGGCGGGATGCCCGCCAGCGCGAGCGAGCCCGCGATGAAGGTCCAGTACGTCCTGGGCATGAACCTCCGCATGCCTCCCATCTCGCTCATGTTGTTCGTGTGGGCGGCATGGATCAGCGAGCCGGATCCGAGGAAGAGCAGGGCCTTGAAGAACGCGTGCGTGAAGAGGTGGAAGAGGGCGGCGGTGCGAGCACCTATGCCGAGCGCGGCGATCATGTACCCGAGCTGGGAGATCGTCGAATAGGCGAGGACACGTTTTATGTCGTCCTGTACCAGCGCTAACAGCGCTCCGATCATCATCGTGATGCCCCCGATGAGGGCAACGAAGGTGAGCGCGCCGGCCGAAAGCTCGAAGACCGGGAACATCCGCGCGACCATGTAGACGCCGGCGACCACCATCGTTGCGGCATGGATCAACGCCGACACCGGGGTCGGGCCGGCCATGGCGTCGGGGAGCCACACGTGGAGCGGGAACTGAGCCGACTTGCCGATAGCGCCGCCGAACAGCAGGATCGAGCCGACCAGCGCGACCGAGACGCTGATCTCGCCGTGGTGCGCGAGCTCGTTGATCGCGGGGATGTTGGCGGTGCCGGCGGCGACCGTCAGGACGAAGATCCCGAAGACGAACGGAACGTCACCCGTGCGAGTGGTGATGAAGGCCTTGATGGCCGCGTCGCCGTTCTCCTTCTCTTCCCAGAAATGTCCGATCAGGATGTAGGAGCAGATGCCGACCAGCTCCCAGCCGACCAGCATCTGGAACAGGTTGTTCGCGATGACGAGGTTGAGCATCGAGCCGGTGAACAAGGAGAGCGCCGCGAAATACCAGGTGAACCTCTTCTCGTGCTCCATGTAGCTGGCCGAGTAGATGTGCACGAGCAGCGACACGAGCGTGACGACCACGAACATCATCGCCGCGAGGCCGTCGATGTTCATCCCCAGCTCGAGCTTGAAGCTGGACAGGTCGATCCACGTGACGGACTTCTCGACCGCCTCCTTCTCTCCCCCGACGAACTGGAAGAAGGTCAGGAGCGACAGGACGAAGGAGGCGCCCACGGCGGCGATCCCGATGCTCGCGCCTCGGAGCGGGGACCGCTTCCCGAAGAAGACGACCAGGAGGAAGGACACGAACGGGAGCACGGGGATGAGCCACGCGGACCCGGCTATGCCGGCGGCAGAGTGGGCGGCCTCGGTCGCGGCTACCACTTCAGCAGGTTCACCTCATCGACGTTGATCGTTTCTCGGTTTCGGTAGATGAGGATCACGATCGCCAGCCCGATCCCGACCTCGGCGGCCGCGACCGTGATCACGAACAGCGTGAAGATCTGACCCGCGAAGGCCGCGTCCTTCAGGAACTGGCTGAACGCGACCAGGTTGATGTTCACCGCGTTGAGCATCAGCTCGATCGACATGAGAACCAGCACGCCGTTTCGCCGGGCCAGCACGCCATAGACGCCGATGGCGAACAGGGCCGCGGAGAAGATGAGGGGGAAGACGAGCCGGATCATCCTTCCTCCTTGCGCGCAAGGACGATCGCTCCGATCAGCGCCGCCAGGAGCAGGAACGAGACGACCTCGAAGGGCATGATGAACGACCTGAACAGGCTGTCGCCCACTCCGGCCGTGCGCCCTCCGACGGCCTGAAGGTCGATCTCGGCTCCCTGGAACGTGTCCCAGACCAGGAACGAGAGGCCGGCGAGCACCCCGACCGCGACGATCGCCGACACCCCGCGCTGCTGGTTGTCCAGCGCCTCGCGGCCGATCGGCGCCCGGGTGAGCATGAGCCCGAAGAGAAGGAGCACCACGATCGCCCCCACGTAGATGAGGACCTGCACCCAGGCCACGAACTCGGCCGAGAGCAACAGGTACGCGCCGGCCACCATCGCGAGCGCCACGACCAGGAACAGGGCCGCGTGCACGACGTTCTTAGCGGTGACGAGTCGCACCGCGGCCCCGACCCCGACCAGACCGAGGGCCGCGAAGATCCACTCGTGAAGGGTCAAGCGCCGTCCTCCGCGTCCGCGCCGGGCGCAGCTATCGGGGTGACGGAGGTCGGGACGTCCGAGTCCGGCTCCGACTTGGCCTCCACTTCCTCGGCCGGCTCGGCTCCTTCCTCGAGCTCGGGCGGCGGAAGGACCGTGTAGGTCCAGTCCTGAAGCTTGTCCTTCTCGTGGGTCAGCTCGTCGATGTCGTAGGTCGCGTACTCGAACTCCGGGCTCCAGAAGAGAGCGTCGAACGGGCAGACCTCTACGCAGATGCCGCAGTACATGCACAGCGCGTAGTCGATCGCGAAGCGGTCGAGCACCTTCGCCGACCGAGCGCGTCCACCGGACGCCGGCGGGTGGGTTTCCTTGTGCGACTCGATGTAGATGCACCAGTCGGGGCACTCGCGCGAACACTTCCAGCACACCGTGCAGTTCTCTTGCTTCAGCGCGATGACACCGCGGGTACGCGGCGGGAGGTCCGGCTTCTCATGCGGGTACTGCTGCGTGATCGAGCGCTGAAACAGGTGCTTCAGCGTCACCATCAGACCCTTGATGAGGCCGACGCCGGGCAGCGGCTTCGGGGGTGGCTCTTCCTGAGGCTGAACCTCGCCACCCCGGCCCGTGTCGATCGCCATCTAGACCAGCACCTTTATGACGGCGGTCACGAGGATGTTCGCCAGCGAGAGGGGGATCAGAACGATCCACGAGAAGCGCTGGAGCTGGTCCTCGCGCAGACGGGGGTACGTCGCTCGCAGCCAGATGATCAGGAACGACAGCCCGCCGATCTTCGCCGACATCCAGATGAATCCGGGCAGGAAGTCGAGGCCAGGCGGCGCCAGATAGCCGCCGAGGAACAGCACGGACGCAACGGCGGACAGCACGACGATGCCCGCGTACTCGGCGAGCAGGAAGAAGGCGAACTTGAGGCCGGAGTACTCGGTGTAGGCCCCGAAGATGATCTCGGAGTCGGCGATCGGCATGTCGAACGGCGTCCGGATCAGCTCCGCCAGCGACGCCAGTAGGAAGATCATGAACGGGAGTGGTTGCACGAGGACGAACCAGAACTCTCGCTGGGCCTCGACGATCCCGACCAACGACAGTGTCCCTGCGAGCGTTGCGATGGCGGCGCCGGCCAGGATGAGGGGCAGCTCATACGCGATCAGCTGCGCCGCGGCGCGGACCGCGCCGATCAGGGAGAACTTGTTCGCGGAAGCCCATCCGGCCATGAGCACCCCGATCACGCTGATCGAGGAGATCGCGAGAAGGAAGAACAGGCCCACGTCGAGGTTCTCGGCCCAGATGTCCGGCCCGAACGGGACGATGCCCAGCACTAGGACCACCGGAACGAGGACAACAGCCGGCGCGAGTGAGAACACCCAGCGGTCGGCTGCCTTCGGGATGATGTCCTCCTTCTGGATGAACTTCACCCCATCCGCGATCAGCTGCGCCCAGCCGTGGAAGCGTCCGGCCTCCATGGGCCCGAGCCGGTGCTGCATGTGCGCAAGGATCTTGTGCTCGGCGTATCCGATGCCGAGCGGGGCCGTCAGGAAGAAGCCCATCACGAGGACGACCTTGAGGGTCAGGATGAACCACAGGTTGTCGAAGATCTGGTCGAGGGCGCTCACTCCGCCGGGCCCTCCGAGGTCTCCTCGCCCGGCCACGGCTTGGCGACGCGGGTCATGAGCTCGAAGTCCTTTCGGAGGGGGAAGCCCTCGAACTGCTCGGGGAGAAGCAGCTTCACGAGCTGTGGGTGACCTTCGAAGCGGATGCCGAACAGCTCCCAGGTCTCACGCTCGTGCCAGTTCGCGCCCGGGTAGAGGTCGGAGATCGTCGGGCACACCGGTTGGTCCTTGGCGCACGCCACCTTGACGCGTACGCCGTGGCGCTTGGAGGTGGACCAGACCTGAGCGACCACGTCGAAGCCCTTGTCGGACCAGTCCACGCCGGCGACGAAGTCGATGTAGTCGCAGGCGAAGTCGACGTCGTCCCTGAGTGTGTGGACCAGCTCGTGGTACTTCGCGGGCGAGACGCGGACGACCGCCTGGTCGAGGACGTCGGACGCTTCCAGCAGATCCTCCCCGAACTGGTCCTGGAGGCGCCGGGTTATCTCAGCCGCTGACAGGGGGGGTGCTGAGCTTGCCACTCCACTTCTCCGGGATGTCTTCCTGACCGATCTTTTCCTGCAGCTTGATGATGCCGTGCAGCAAAGCCTCGGGTCGAGGCGGGCATCCCGGCACGTACACGTCGCACGGGATGATCTGGTCAACCCCCTTCGTCACCGAGTACGAGTCCCAGTACGGGCCGCCGCAGTTGGAGCACGAGCCGAACGAGATCACGTACTTCGGGTCGGGGATCTGGTCGTACACGCGCTTCAGCGCGGGGGCCATCTTGTCGGTGACCGTCCCCGCGACTACGAGGAGATCCGCCTGCCGCGGGCCGTGCGCGAACGGGATCACTCCCAGGCGGATGAAGTCGTGCTTCGAGGTCGATGTCGCGATCAGCTCGATCGCGCAGCACGCCAGGCCGAAGTTCATCACCCACAGGGAGTACTTCCTGCCCCAGTTGAGGAGGAACTTGACGGGCTTGATGTTCGGGATCGGTGTGCGCTCGATCAGGCCCACTTCAGCACCCCCTTGCGCCACGCGTAAAGGAGGCCGGTCGCGAGGATCAGGATGAAGATCGACATGGAGACGACGGCGTACATACCCAGGCCCTCGAACGTCACGGCCCAGGGAAAGAGGAACACGCTCTCGACATCGAAGATCACGAACAGGAACGCATAGATGTAGTAGCGGATCTGGCTCTGAGACCAGCCCTCGCCCACGGGGTCGATCCCGCACTCGTACGTGGTGAGCTTCTCGGGAAGCGGCCGCTTGGGGGCAACGATCTTCGCGAGGAGGATGGCAACGGCTACCAGGCCCGCGCCCGCGACGGCGAGGGCCGTGATGGTGCCGTAGGAGCGGAGATAGTCATCCACAGACTTTGTGAATCCTTTCTCAAGCGCGGATTCTATATCAGCCGTTCATGCCCTCAGATCGGGGCGCCACACCTTGTAGCGAGGAATTCTGCCAGTCGGATCAGGGCCTCCCGGGCCCGGCCCTCGGGAAGGGCCGCGGCCTCCTCGGTCGCCCGCCTGACCTCGCGAGATACGGCTTCGCGGGCGGGCTCGAGCGACCCGTCCGAACGGACGATCTCCAGGGCCTCGGCCAGGCCAAGTCCGCTCAGAGGCCCGTCCTCGAGAAGCCCGCGAAGGTCGTCTCGCCTCGCAGACTCGCGCAGGGCGTAGATGACGGGCAGCGTGTAGACGCCCTCGTGGAGGTCGGAGCCCGGCTCCTTCCCGAGCACGGAGGCGTCGGAAGTGATGTCCATGATGTCGTCGGAGAGCTGAAACGCCAGCCCGAGCGAGCGTCCGTACCTCTCGAGGCCGTCCACGACCCGAGGATCGGAGCCGGACAGAAGCCCGCCGAGCCGGCACGCTGTGGCGATCAGCGAGGCGGTCTTGCGCTCGATCACCCCCAGGTAGGCGGATTCCTCGGCGTCCAGCCTCCCCGCCAG
>JBOGVX010000015.1:0-13611 GCA_050693165.1 Actinomycetota bacterium
GGTCGACATCGGCCCCGGAGCCGGGGCGCTCGGCGGCGACATCGTCTACGCGGGCTCGGTCGAGGGGATCCTCGATGAGGAGTCCTCGATCACCGGTGCCTACCTCAGCGGACGGCGGAGCATCCCGAAGCCGGAGGTTCGGCGCGTGGCGGGCGACCGCTGGATCGAGGTCAAGGGAGCGTCCGAGCACAACCTCAAGAAGATCGATGTCGGCTTCCCGCTGGGAACGCTCGTCTGCGTGACGGGGGTCTCAGGCTCGGGCAAGTCGACCCTGGTGGAGGACGTCCTGCACCGAGCGCTGCAAGCGAAGGTCTACCGGTCGAGGATCCTGCCCGGGAAGCACCGGCGCCTCGTGGGGTGGGAGGAGATCGACAAGGTGGTGATGGTCGACCAGTCGCCGATCGGCCGGACGCCTCGGTCGAACCCGGCGACCTACACGGGCGTCTTCGACCACATCCGCAAGCTCTACTCGCAAACTCCTGAAGCTCGCGTCCGCGGCTATCAGCCCGGCCGGTTCTCGTTCAACGTTCGCGGCGGCCGTTGCGAGGCGTGCGCGGGGGAGGGGCAGATCAAGATCGAGATGCACTTCCTTCCGGACGTGTGGGTGACGTGCGAACAGTGCAAGGGCAAGAGGTACAACCGCGAGACCCTGGCCGTGCACTACAAGGGCCGCACGATCTCCGACGTGCTCGAGATGAGCGTGGACGAGGGCCTCGAGTTCTTCCGGAACATCCCCGTCATCGCTCGGCACCTCCAGACGCTCTCGGATGTCGGGCTCGGGTACATCAAGCTGGGCCAGCCGGCACCGACCCTCTCCGGGGGCGAGGCCCAGCGCGTGAAGCTCTCCTCGGAGCTGTCGCGCCGCGCGACCGGACGGACCTTCTACATCCTTGACGAGCCGACCACCGGCCTTCACTTCGACGACGTCCGCAAGCTCCTGTCGGTGTTGGAGCGCCTGGTGGATGCGGGTAACACCGTTGTGGTGATCGAGCACAACCTCGATGTGGTCAAGACCGCGGACTGGATCATCGACCTCGGCCCCGAGGGCGGTGAGGGGGGCGGAGAGCTGGTCGCGGCCGGCCCCCCGGAGGAGATCGCACGCAACCCCGCCTCGCACACCGGACGGTTCCTCGCGCCCGTTCTCGGCTTGCGCCCGGCTCCGGTCTCGGAGGGCGTCTCGGCCAAGGAACCACAGCCCGCCGGAGCCCGGGGCTGATATCGACGGTGCTTCGTGTGATAAAACACCCGCCGTGCTGAAGCGTCTCGCGCCCGTCCTCGCGCTCGTCCTCATCATGGCCGCGTGCGGCAAGCCCCAGTTCGACATCCGCGCCGGCGAGCCCGAGGGGCCGACCTGGTTCCCGCAGGTCGTGGATTTCGAGGAGAACACAGGCCTCGGGCTGTCTATCGCGAGCGATCCTGACGGGAATCCGCACCTCGCCTACCTGGAGATCGACGAGCCCCTCAAGCCGGGCGAAGACCCTCCGCCGCCCGACCCGCTGGCCCCGATCCTCCCTGCGGTGGGGTACGCGCATCTCGTGGGGGACATCTGGACGCATTCGGAGTTTGCGCAGAGCAAGGACGCCGACAAGCCCCGTGACCTGACCGCCGAGGACGAGACGGCGATCGCCGTCGACGCCGAAGGCGGGCACCACGTCGCCTGGACCGAGACCGGCAAGCTCTACTACTCGAACGATCCCACGGGAGAGACCGAGCCGCAGCTCGTCGACGCGGTCGACGCCGCGGGCCTGTCGATCTGGGCGGACGAGCGAGGAACGCCCTGGATCGCCTATTACGAGATCCTGTCGGGGGACGAGCTCGTCGCGCTCGTTCGGGTGGCAACGCCGACCGGGAATCGCTGGGACGTGGAAACCGCCGCTGAGGCCGACTCGTCTGAGCCGTACGGCACCGGGGTGGGACCCGGCCCCGACGGACCGATCGTGGCTTACGGGAACACCACCGGGACCAATCTCGCGCAGCGCCAGGGCTCCTTCTGGAGGAGCGAAAACGTGGATCCCGAGGGCGGGCTGGGCGTGAGCATGGCCCTCGACGCCGACGGTAACCCGCACCTCGCGTACCTCACGGAGGACGGCCAGGTGCGCCATGCCCACTCGATAGGCGGAGGACCCTGGGAGATATCCGACGTGGGGGCCGCGACGGCCTTTGCCACGACTTCGATCGCGCTCGACGCCACCGGAACCCACCACATCGCGTGGCAGCGGGACGTGGGCATCGCCTACGCGAACAACGCCGGCGGGGAGTTCGCCGAGGTGCAGCTCCCACTCGCTGCTGCCGAAGGTCAACGACCGCGCCTCGCCACCGGCCCCGAAGCCGTCTACCTGGGCTGGTACTCGCCGACGGGCACCCGTTTGCAGATGGCCACATACACGGAGGACGAGCCGCTCCTGGCCGTGCCATCTCCGCCCCCAGCCCCGGGTGGCCAGCCGTCGGCCGAGTGCGCTCCGGAGGGCGACACGATCACGCTCACCGCTGCCGCCTTCGCATGGGACAAGGACTGCATCGCGGTCGAGGCGGGCCAGCCCTTCTCGATCGAGATCGTCAACGACGACTCCGCCGCTCACAACGTCGGCCTCTACGTGGCCGAGGCGCCGCCGGCCGGAGAGCTCATCTTCCAGACCCCCTTCTCCGGGGTTCCCGCGGGAGCCTCCGAGACGTTCGACGTCCCCGCGGTCGAAGAGCCCGGCGAGAACTACTTCCAGTGCGACATCCACCCGGCCATGGCCGGCTCGTTCATAGTCGCCGGCGAGTAATCCGCCGTTAGGCCGTTTTCTTCGCCCCGCCCTACCTAGAATGGTGGGGGGTGCAGTGAGCGACCTGGCCAGACCCGAGACGTCCGAGGTCCCCGACGCCCCGGGGGCCTACCTCTTCCGTGACGATGACGGCCGGGTCATCTACGTCGGCAAGGCCAAGTCGCTCCGCAAGCGGCTCGCGAGCTATTGGTCCAGGCCACTCCACCCCCGGACCGAGGCGATGGTGGAGGCAGCCGGCCGGGTCGAGTGGATCGTCGCATCGGGCGAGGTCGATGCGCTGCACCTCGAGTACAACCTGATCCAGGAGCACCGACCCAGGTTCAACGTCAGGTACCGGGACGACAAGTCCTATCCGTACCTCGCGGTGACGGTCGGGGAGCGCTGGCCGCGAGCTATGGTCACGCGCTCCAAGAGACGGAAGGGTGTCCGTTTCTTCGGCCCATACGCACATGCCTACGCGATCCGCGAGACGCTCGACGCGCTCACGCGGGTCTTCCCGGTGCGCACCTGCTCCAACGGGTTCTTCGACCAGCGCAAGCGCGCAGCGAGGCCGTGCCTCTACTTCGATATAGGGCGTTGCCTCGGCCCGTGTGTCCCGGACAAGACCGGCGTGACCGAGGAGGAGTACCGGGCCACTGTCGACTCGTTGTGCGACTTCCTGGCCGGCAACTACAAACCGGTACTGCGCGACCTCGAGCGGGAGATGGAACAGGCCAGCAAGGACCAGCAGTACGAGAAAGCTGCGAGGTTCCGCGACCGCCTGAACGCCGCACGGAAGGCGATCGAGCACCAGGAGATGGTGCTCGATCACCGCGAGAACCTCGACGTGGTCGGCATGGTCGAGGACGACCTGGAGGCCGCTTTCCAGGTGTTCTTCGTCAGGGGCGGACGGGTGATGGGCCGGAAAGGATGGGTCGTCGATCGTGTCGAGGACCTCGACACGCCGGGACTCGTGTCATCGTTCCTCAGGGAGCTCTACATGGAACGGGACGAGGTCCCCCCGAAGGTGCTGGTTCCGGCATGGCCCGTCGATCGCGCCGTGCTGGAGAGCTGGCTCGACTCGCGACGGGACGGGCGAGTCCAGATCGCGATCCCCGCGCGTGGGGACAAACGAAAGCTCCTCCAGACTGTGACCACCAACGCGAAGGAGTCGTTCGTCCGCCACAAGATGAAACGCGCCTCGGATTTCGCAGCTCGGTCGCGAGCCCTGTCCGAGCTGGGGGAGACCCTGGGGCTGAAGGACCCGCCACTGAGGATCGAGGCGTACGACATCTCCAACCTGGGGCCCGACTCGAAGGTCGGCTCGATGGTCGTCTTCGAGGACGGCCTACCCAAGCGCAGCGACTACAGGCGCTTCGAGATAAAGGGTGTCCGGGGCCAGGACGACTTCGCCTCGATGGAAGAGATGCTCCGGCGAAGGTTCGGCCGGTATCTGAAGGAGCGCGACGAGTCGCCCGGTAACCGCCGCAGGTTCGCTTATCCCCCTTCACTCGTCGTCGTCGACGGCGGCCGGGGACAGCTCAACGTCGCCCTGCGAGTGATCGAGGACCTGGGGCTCGAGATCCCGGTGATAGGGCTCGCCAAGCGCCTCGAGGAGGTTTACATGCCCGGCCAGCCCGAGCCGTTGTTGATCCGTCGCGGGGCCGATGCGCTGTTCGTGCTCCAGCACGTTCGTGACGAGGCACATCGCTTCGCCATCGAGTACCACCGCAAGAAGCGGGACAAGCGGGCGCTGGCCTCGCCCCTCGACGAGATCCCGGGGGTCGGCCCGACACGCAAGCGAGCCCTCCTTCGCAAGTTCGGCTCGCTGGCGCGTCTGTCGCGCGCGACGGCCGACGAGATAGCCGACACTCCTGGCGTGGGACCCGCAATGGCAGCGGAGATATCCGAGCGGCTTCGGGGTGGCCGCACGAGGAGTGAGGCCGCATCGGCATGACCGACGCCCGTGCGCTCCGGCGGCAGGACGACGCCCCCCGGCTGTTCCCGGCGCCGGACGTGACGCTCATCACGGGCCTGTCGGGCGCGGGCCGGTCCGAAGCCGCCAAGTGCCTCGAGGATCTGGGCTACTTCGTGGTGGACAACCTTCCCCCTTCGTTGATCCCGAAGATGGCCGAGCTGGTCGAGGCTGCCGGTGGCCCTCAGCGCCTGGCGATCGTCGCGGATGCCCGGGGCGGCAAGTTCTTCGGCGACCTCGAGGAAGCGTTCCGTGAGCTGCGGAAGCGCCGCATCGCGATCCGGACCTTGTTCCTGGAGGCCGCGGAGGACGTCCTGGTTCGAAGGTTCGCCGAGACCAGACGCAAGCACCCGCTCGCGCCCGAAGATCGCAGGGTCGACGGGATCCGGAGAGAGCGCGAGATCATGGAAGCGCTTAGGGGTGAGGCGGACCTGATCATCGACACCTCCGAGCTGACTCCGCAGATGCTCAGGGAGCGGGTACGTGACGTCTTCTCGCGCACGGTGCCCGAGGGTGCGATGCAGGTGGCCGTTGTTTCCTTCGGCTACAAGTACGGCGTCCCTCGAGATGCAGACCTCGTTCTCGACGTCCGCTTCCTCCCCAACCCCTTCTGGGTGGAAGAGCTTCGCCCGCTTCCCGGAACGGAGGACACGGTGCGCAAGCACGTCATGGGGCAGCCCCAGTACATCAAGTTCATGGAGCGTCTCCTGGCTCTGCTCGACGAGATGCTGCCCGGCTACCTCTCGGAGGGGAAGTCGTATCTGACGATCGCCGTGGGGTGCACCGGTGGACATCACCGTTCGGTCGTGGTCGCCGAGGAGCTCTCCGGATACTTCCGCGACAGAGGACTGCCGGTGTCCCGTGAGCATCGGGACCTTCAGCGCGACTGAGCCGCTAGTCTCGTTCCGTGCGCCCCCTGGCCATGACCCTCGCTCTCCTCATGGCCGCCTCCTGCGGCGGATCGTCGGAGACGCCCACTGAGGAGCAGGGGAGTGAGCTGTCCCGTCTGGCCCTGCAGCCGGACGAGGTCCCGGACGGTCTGGAGCTGGACGAGGACGCCAGCGGCGCCATGGAGTCTCTCCGCGACGTCCTGCCTCCGCAGGCGGACGCGCCGCAGCTGCCCCCGCTGGCGAAGGAGGTTCGGCGGGCGTTCTTGGCCGGATACGACGCCCTGTATCGGGACGAGCAGGGTGAGACGGAGGTCACATCCTCGGTGATCCGGTTCGCGGATGCGGGAAGCGCCACGGCGTTCCTCTCCTATCTTCGAGACGTCCAGGCCGAGGCGATAACCGCGGGATCCTCCGAGGTCATCGAGACGCCCGGGCTCGGGGATGAGGGGTACGGGTTCCATCGCAGCGCGCCTGGGGCCGAGACGTCCGGGTGTTCCTGGCGCCGGGCGGACCTTGTATTCACGATCACGCTCAGCAGCACGCTCGGACAGGCGCCGGCCGAGCGTGCCCTGGACCTCGCACGCCTCCTCGACGAGAGGGCTGGCTGACCACGCTGCGTGGGGCTGAGTAGGATGAGGGCAGCTGACCAAGGAGGCTCACCGATATGACGGTCAAGGTAGGGATCAACGGTTTCGGCCGGATCGGCCGCAACTTCTTCCGCGCCTCAAGGAAACAGGGCGCGGACATCGAGTTCGTCGCCGTGAACGACATCACGGACCCGAAGACTCTGGCTCACCTGCTCAAGTACGACTCGGTGCACGGGAGGCTGGACGCGGACGTGAAGGCGACCGGCGACGGGCTGGATGTCGACGGCAAGAGCCTGCGAGTGCTGGCGGACCGCGATCCCGGGAACCTTCCATGGAAGGAGCTGGGCGCGGAGATCGTGATCGAGTCAACGGGTTTCTTCACCGACCGCGAGAACGCCCAGAAGCACCTCGAGGCCGGCGCCCAGAAGGTGATCATCAGCGCTCCGGCCAAGGGCGAGGACATCACGATCGTGCTCGGCGTGAACCAACAGGACTACGACCCGGCCACGCATCACGTGATCTCGAATGCCTCTTGCACCACCAACTGCGTGGTGCCGCTCGCAAGCGTTCTCGAGGAGACGTTCGGCCTCGACAGGGCCCTCATGACGACGTGCCACGCGTACACGAACGACCAGAACCTGCTCGACCTGCCGCACAAGGATCTACGGCGCTCAAGGGCTGCCGCGGTCAACATCGTTCCCTCGAGCACGGGCGCGGCCAAGGCGACCTCTCTGGCCATCCCCAAGCTCAAGGGGAAGATGGACGGGATGGCGTTCCGCGTGCCGGTGCCCGACGGCTCGGTGACCGACCTCGTCTGCATCCTCGAGCGCGAGGCAGCCACCGACGAGATCAAGAAGGCCTTCCAGGAAGCCGCGAACGGAAGGCTCAAGGGGATCCTCAAGTACACGGAGGACCCCATCGTCTCCTCGGACGTCGTCGGCGACCCACACTCGTGCGTGTTCGACGCGGATCTGACAATGGCGATCGGGAACATGGTCAAGGTCGTCGGCTGGTACGACAACGAGTGGGGTTACTCGAACCGGCTCGTCGAGCTGACGGAGCTCGTCGCATCCAAGCTGTAGGCGATCCTTGACCGGAGCGCGGCTGCGCACCATCGAGGACCTCGGCGGTCTCGAGGGCAAGCGCGTGTTCGTACGCGCCGACCTCAACGTGCCGCTGGACGGCCGGACCGTCTCCGACGACCTGCGGATAAAGGCTGCCCTTCCGAGCCTTGCCGAGCTGCGGGAGGGGGGAGCGGCACTGATCCTGGCCAGCCACCTCGGCCGGCCCAGGGGCAAGCCGTCGGATGAGCTCATGCTGGAGCCGGTGCGTGAACGGCTTCAGGAGCTGGGCGGTTTCGAGGTCAGGCCGCTGGGAGGTCCGACAGGCGAGGAAGCTCGAAGCGCCTCCGAGTCCCTCGCCGCGGGTGAGGTCGGGTTGCTCGAGAACCTGCGTTTCGATCCGGGCGAGGAAGCCAACGATCCATCTTTCGCACAGGACCTCGCGTCATCGGCGAACGCTTACGTGGGCGATGCTTTCGGTGCGGCGCACCGCGCACATGCCTCGGTTGTAGGCGTCGCGGAGCTCCTGCCATCAGGTGCCGGGCGGCTCATGCAGAAGGAGATCGAGATCCTGTCCCGGCTCCTCGAGAGCCCCAAGTCGCCGTTCGTGGCCATCCTCGGCGGAGCCAAGGTGTCGGACAAGCTCGGAGTGATCGACTCCCTGGTCGAGCGGGTCGACGCGTTGCTCGTCGGTGGAGCCATGGCATTCACCTTCCTGGCGGCCCAGGGCGCCGAGACGGGGGACTCGTTGGTCGAGGAGGAGCGTCTCGACGACGTCCGAAGGAGCCTCAAGAGGGCGGACGAGCTAGGCGTGCCGATCCTGCTGCCCGAGGACGTGGTTGCCGCCGCGGAGATCTCCATGGACGCGAGGCAACAGACGGTTCCGGCGAACGCCGTGCCGAAAGGGCTGAAGGGGTTGGACATCGGCCCACATACGGTCGAGGAATTCACTCGGGTCCTCTCGGATGCCCGGACGGTCTTCTGGAACGGGCCGATGGGAGTGTTCGAGCTCGAGCCTTTCGCGCAGGGAACCCGTGGCGTCGCGCACGCCGTGGCGGCGATCGACGCGTTCACCGTCGTGGGGGGAGGCGACAGCGTCGCCGCGATCAGACAGCTTGGCTTCGAGCATCAGGTCGATCACCTGTCCACCGGCGGTGGTGCCTCGCTGGAGTTCCTCGAGGGCAGGACGCTGCCGGGCGTCGAGGTCTTGATGGAGCGGACCGATGGGTAGCAGGAGACCGATCGTGGCGGCCAACTGGAAGATGCACAAGACGCATCTCGAGGCCATCCAGGACGTGCAGAAGCTCTCTTATCTGCTCGACAAGAAGGACACCGAGAAGGTCGAGGTTGTCATCTGTCCGCCATTCACTGCCCTGCGCAGCATCCAGACGCTCGTCGAGAGCGACAAGCTTCCCTTTGGTATCGGCGCGCAGAACGTGCACTGGGAGGCGAAGGGGGCGTTCACCGGCGAGATCTCGCCGACGATGCTGAATGCGCTGAAGGTGTCCCACGTCATAGTCGGTCACTCGGAGCGCCGCGAGCACTTCGGCGAGACCGACGCGATCGTGGCTCGCAAGGTGAAGGCGGTCTTCGACCACGACATGACACCCATCCTTTGCGTGGGCGAGTCTTTGCAGCAGCGCGAGGGGGGACAGGTCGCGGAGGTCGTCGGCGCGCAGATTCGAGAGGATCTGGCAAAGGTCGGGTCCCAGGAAGCCGCCGAAGTTGTTGTCGCGTACGAGCCGATCTGGGCGATCGGTACAGGTAAGGCATGCGCCCCCACCGAGGCCGCGGAAGCGATCCGCGCGATCCGTGCCACGCTCCAGACGATGTTCTCGAAGGATGTCGCCGAGACCGTCCGTGTGCAGTACGGCGGCAGCGTGAAGGCCGGGAACGTCCGCGACTTCATGTCGCACCCCGACATCGACGGAGCGCTCGTCGGCGGAGCGAGCCTGGATCCCGAAGAGTTCGCGCTGATCGTCAAGCACTAGATGGCGAGACCGAAGCTTCTCTACGTCTGCCTCGACGGGCTGGGTGACGAGCCCAACCCGGAGCTCGGCGACCTCACGCCACTGGAAGCAGCATCCACGCCATTCCTCGACGATCTCGCGAAGCGAGGCAGCTCGGGACTGGTCACGACCGTTGGCAAGGACATCGCCCCGGAGTCCGACATCGCCGTCTTCGCGATCCTCGGTTACGACCCGACGGAGGAGCATCCTGGTCGAGGGGTGCTCGAGGCCATCGGCACGGGGATGGACTTCCGCGACGGCGACCTTGCGCACCGCGTCAACTTCTCCACAGCGGACGGCGAGCAGATACTCGATCGCCGGGTCGCGCGCGATCTGACGAGCGAGGAGGCGACGGAGCTCGCGAACGAGGTGAACAGAGAGTTGAAGCTCCCGGCGGCGACGTTCGAGCTGCGGGCGAGCGTGGAGCACCGTGGAGCGTTGGTCATCAAGTCCGGCGAGGGACGTCTGTCCTCTGCGGTCTCGAACACCGATCCCGCGTATGCGAAGGTCGGAACTCTAGGTGTCGCGTTGGAAACCTTCGAGGACAAGGTCGCCTGGAGCGAGCCTTTAGAGGAAACCGAGGAGGCTCGCCGCGCGGCGGAGCTCACCAACGAGTTCGTCCGAGTCTCCGCCGGGATCCTGGATGCGTCCGAGGTCAACGCGCGCCGCCGTAGCGAGGGAAGGCTGCCGGCGAACCTCATCCTCACTCGCGACGCGGGGGACCACGTCCCGACTCTCCAGCCGATCAAGGACAGGTTCGGACCGGAGTGGGGCTGCTTCGTGGAGATGCCGGTAGAGCGTGGCATCGCCATGCTGCTCGGCATGGGAGAGGTGGCCGCGCCAAGTACTCCCGACCCTGCTCAGCGCTACTCGGAGTGGGCCGCTCTCGCCGCGGAGGCCCTGGGGGGGTGCGACGCCCTGTACGTGCACATCAAGGGACCGGACATACCCGCGCACGACGGACGAGCCTTGGACAAACGCGACATCTGCGAGGTCATCGATGGCTCCTTCTTCGCGGAGATCGCCGCACGTACGGATCCCTCACAGCTGATCGTTGCGGTCACCGCCGATCACGCGACGTCATGCGTCCGCAAGGCGCACACGGCGGACCCCGTACCCATCGCCGTCTCGGGCGCGGGAGTGAGATCCGACGGCGTGGCCTCTTTCGGCGAGCGCGCCGCCTCGGACGGCTCGATCGGTCATATCCGAGGGGTGGACATCCTCCCGCGGCTCTCCAGTTTGATGGCAAGCTAAAGGGGTTCTGACCTGCGCTTTTACCACCGTCCCGGCAGGGCCCGCTCTTTCGTTGCCGAATCGTCACATCAGGATTAATATCGGGACCCTCCTGAACCCGAAGGTCCCTTCTTGACGCAGATCGCCAGCGAGCCGCTCGTCGGCCCCGAAGAGCTCGCGCCCGACGTAGGGGGGGTACCAAGCAAGAAGATCGTCGGGCTCAGTCCGTGGCAGCTCTTCTGGCGCAGGTTCAAGAAAGACCGCTGGGCCATCGCGGGTCTCGTGCTCATCTCCCTCATGACCCTCGTTGCGATCGGCGCCCCGGTCATAGCTTCCATAGTCGGCCACGGCCCCAACGACGTCTCTAACCTGAGGGTGGTAACGAGCGACATCGGCCTGCCGGAAGGCCCGCAGCTCAAGCCGCTGTTCCTCTTCGGAGCGGACACCGTGGGGCGCGATGTCCTCGTACGGGTCGCCTACGGCGCCAGGACATCCCTGATCGTCGCTTTCTTCGCCACGGGTATCTCCCTGTTCATCGGTGTGGCCATCGGCCTGATGGCCGGCTACTACCGCGGGAAGACCGACACCTTCCTCTCTCGGATGACCGACGTCGTGATGTCCATGCCGATCCTGCTCCTTGCGATAGGTCTCGCTTCCGCATGCGGTGCGAGCCAGGAGGGCTGCTTGGGTGGGCTGCTCAGACCCGGCCTGTTGCTCGTCAGCCTGATCATCGGCTTCTTCAACTGGCCTTACATCGCACGTATCGTCCGCGGCCAGGTTCTGACCTTGCGGGAGAAGGAGTTCGTGGAGGCGGCTCACGCCCAGGGAGCGACCGACTTCAGGATCATGCGCAGGCACATCCTGCCGAACGTGCTGGCTCCCATCATCGTCTACGCGACCCTGATCATTCCCAACAACATCATCTTCGAGGCGTCGTTGTCCTTCCTGGGTGTGGGAGTGCCCCCGACGACACCATCGTGGGGTGACATGCTTGCCGATGCCGGGGGAAGCCTCTTCACCGTGGCACCGTGGCTGATGCTGTTCCCAGGTATGTTCCTGTTCCTCACGACGCTCGCATTCAACCTCGTGGGGGACGGACTACGTGACGCGCTCGATCCCAGGACGGCCGCGTGAGCGCGCGCGAGCTGCGGCTTTAGGAGGAGGTGGGGAACCACGAGCAACAGGACTCTGTCGGGTACACACAGAGAGGGGAGAAGTAATTGAAAGGATCACTTCGAATTCTTGCGCTGGTGAGCGTCCTCGCCATCGTCGGCTCGGCTTGTGGAGGCGGCGGCGGGAGCAACACCGGCCAGACAGGTAGCGGCACTCAAGGAGACCTCCAGAAGGGCGGAACGCTCCTGATGGGAATCTCCGCGGATGTCGACCAGGGCTTCGACCCCGCCGAAGAGTATTCGGCGATCTCCTGGGAGATCTTCCGCTGTTGTCTCCTCAGGACACTCCTATCGTTCAACGGCCAGAGCGTGGCGGACGGGGGTAACGACCCTCTCCCCGACATCGCGACGGCCTTGCCGGAAGTCTCGGAGGACGGGCTGACGTACACCTTCACCCTGAAGGACAACGTCTTCTACGCCCCGCCTTACGAGGACCAGGCAGTCGTGGCAGGCGACTTCGTCAGAGCGTTCGAGCGAATGGAAACGGACACCAACTCTGACGAGGGCTACGCCTTCTACTACACGGTGATCGAGGGCTTCGACGGCACGGGTGCCGACGAAGAGGGCGGCCCCGGGTCGGTTCCGGGTGTAGTCGCGGTCGACGACACGACCCTCGAGATCCACCTGAACGAGCCCGCGGGCGACCTCCCGTACCGGGTCTCGATGGCAGCCCTCGCACCGATCCCGGAGGGCGCCGAAGTGGGACACGAGGACGAATACGGCCGTTACCTGATCGCCACGGGGCCGTACATGTTCGAAGGAAGCGAGCAGATCACGGCGGACACCCCGGTCCCCGGATACGACCCGGGCCGCTCGTGGAGCATCGTGAGGAACCCGTCCTGGGACGAGTCGACGGACGAGCTCCGTCCTGCTTATGTCGACGCGATCCAGGTCGAGATCAACGAGTCCACGGACGTCAACTTCAACAAGTTCGAGGATGGCGGTCTGGACCTCGTCTACGACGGTGTTCCGCCGAAGGCGACCCTTCAGAAGTACACGACCGATCCGGCGCTCTCGGAGTTCCTCAACTCGGAGTCCTCGGACGGCACCCGGTACTTCTCCTTGAATACGGCCCAGCCGCCCTTCGATGACGTCCACGTCCGTAAGGCGATGAACCTAGTCATCGACAAGGACGCGCTGCGTCGTACCAGGGGTGGGGAGCTGTTCGGTCAGCTGGCCGGTCATTTCATCCCGCCCGCGCTTCTTGAGGGCGCAACGCTCGATGGACAGGCGCCGGGCGAGTACGACCCGTACGCAACGGAGGGTGGAGCCGGCGACGTCGAGCTGGCTAAGGCCGAGATGGCACAGTCCAAGTACGACTCGGACGGCGATGGTATCTGTGACGCCCCCGAGTGCTCCAAGGTTCTGATGGTCACCGACCAGGAGGACCCGTACCCGGATCAGAACGCCGTCATCGACGCCGGCGCGAAGTCGATCGGTATCGAGTTCGACATCCGCTCGGGTGACCGCTACACGTTCATGTACGACACGTGTGACGACCCGGGCGCCCATGCGGCGTTCTGCCCCAGCCTCGGCTGGTTCAAGGACTACGCGGATGCGATCACGTTCGCTCTGCCTCTGTTCCACTCGTCGGGAGTAGGCTCCACCAACTACACGCTTATCGGAGCTGACTCCGCAACGTTGAACAAGGCGGGCTACGACGTCACCGAGACACCCAACCTGGACGACAAGATCAATGAGTGCTCTGCTGAGCCCGTTGGCGCGTCGAGGATCCAGTGCTGGGCCGACTGGGACGTGGAGCTGATGGAAACGGCTGCGGTCATCCCGTGGCTGTTCGACAACGACGTCGACATCATCGGCCCCAGGATCGTGGGCTACGTGAAGGACGCGATGTCAGGACTGATGTCGCTGGAGCAGATCGCCCTTTCGGACGCAGCAGCTTCAGCGTCTGCATAGGGTCATTTAAGGTCGCGTGG
>JBOGVX010000016.1:0-5082 GCA_050693165.1 Actinomycetota bacterium
GGTGCCCGCCCGAGCTGGCCGCCGACCTGATGGAACAGGGGATCATCCTCACCGGTGGCGGCGCCCTGCTCAAGGGACTGGCCGAGCGCCTGAAGCACGAGACCGGGATGCCGGTTAGCGTGGCGAAGGATCCGCTCTACTGTGTCGTCCTCGGCTCGGGGCGCTGCCTCGAGGAGTTCGAGGCGCTCAAACGGGTTCTGCAGAGCTCCGGCCGGCGGTAGCCGCGCGTGTCAACCTACGGACGCTTCCGCAGCACACGCTTGCTCGTCGTCGGTCTCCTCGTTGCCAGCCTCGTGACGATCACCGTGGACGCTCGAGGAGGAGACACGGGGCCTCTTGCGGCCATCGGCCGCGTGTTCGGCGGGGTCGTCGGCACGTTGCAGGAAGGCATCTCCGCGGTTTTCAGGCCGGTCGGCAACTTCTTCAGCAACGTCTTCCAGGCGGGCTCGCTCGCTGAGCGCGTACAAGCTCTCGAGGCCGAGAACGCGGCACTGAAGGAACAGGTTCAGGCGACCGGGACCGAAACAGCGGAGCTCGAAGAGCTCCGAAGGCTCTTGGACGTAGCCGAAGCGGCGGAAGTGTCGGTCGTCGGCGCGTCCGTGGTCGGGGAGGGCGGCAACTTCGAATGGGCCGTCGTCATCAACAAGGGAGCGCAGGATGACGTGACGGAGGACATGCCCGTGATCGGTCCTCTAGGTCTCGTCGGGCACGTCGTGAGCGTCTACGAGACCACCGCCAAGGTCTTGCTGATTATCGACCCGGACTCGAAGGTGTCCGCGCGTCTCACTACGAGCCGCGAGACAGGGCTCATCGAGGGCAAGCGCGAGGAGCCGCTCGAGTTCAGCCTCATCGCCACCGAGACGGAGATCGTTCCCGGCGAGATAGTCGAGACGTCGGGATACCAGCTCGACGAGGGGTACAGCGGTATCTACCCTCCTGGCATCCCGATCGGGGTCGTGGACAAGGTCGAGCCCGCCGCGGACGGCGTCACCCTTACGGTGACGGTGCGGCCGAACGTCAACTTCTCGAGCCTGGACAAGCTGGGTCTGGTGACCGGGGTGACGAACAACGCCGAGGAGATCCAGGGCTAGAGCCGAGCCTCGAGGCCTAGTCCAGCTCTGTGGATAGACTGACCGGGTGCGACGGGTCCTAGCCTGGATCGCGGTCGTCGTCACGGCCCTCCTGCTGCAGTCGACGATCTTCGCCCAGATCAAGCTCGGTGGCGCCAAGCCGGAGCTCCTTTATCTGGTGACCATCGTGCTGGCCATGCTCGAGGGGCCATCCTCGGGCGCACTCGGAGGCTTCACGGCCGGGATGGCGCAGGACTTCCTCCTGAACCAGCCAAAGGGGATGACCGCGCTCACGCTCACCCTGGTCGGCTACATGGTGGGCACGATCAGGCACTACATCACGACCCCCAGCCCGGCCCTGCCGACCCTCCTGGTTGGAGCAGGGACCGCAGCGGGTGTGCTCTTTTACGGGTTCGTGTCGTTCCTGCTCGGTGAGCTGAATACCGGCTTCCTGTTCCTGCTCCGAGTGGCATTCCTGAGCGCCGTCTACAACGCGATCCTCACGCCGCTGGTGTATCCGTTGCTGCGTCGTGTGGCGGAGCACTCGCGACGCCAGAAGGTCTACAGGTGGTGAGATGACGTCCGCGAACCTCGGACGGCGCATGACCGCGCTGGCCGCCGTGATCGCGTTCATGTTCGCGGCCCTCGTCACCAGGCTGTGGTTCCTCCAGGTCCTGGCAGCCGAGGAGTACCGCGAGCGAGCCCGGGGGAACCTGACACGGATCACGCCGATCCCCGCGCCGCGTGGTCGCATCCTCGACCGCAACGGCGAGCCGATGGTAGACAACGTCGAGACCAACCAGATCCTGGTCGACAAGGACAAGGTCGATGACCCGGACGCTCTACTCGCCCGGCTGTCGACATTGCTCGACGTTCCCGTGGGTGCCCTCCGCGAGCGTTACGACGACCCGGACTACCTGCCATACCAGCCCGTCCCGGTCTGGGAGAACGTTCCCGAGAAGGTCATCTACTACCTCGAGGAGCATCAGGAGGCTTACCCGTCCGTCGACTTCGCGGTCACCGCCGTGCGCAGGCACGTACAGGGCAACCTCGCACCGCACGTCCTCGGCTACCTCGGACAGATCAGCCCGGAGGAGCTGGACGATCCCTCGTTCTCGGACTACCTGCCTGGACAGCTAGTCGGCCGCGGCGGTGTGGAGCAGGCCTACGAGAGTCAGCTGCGAGGCGACGACGGGAGAGAGAAGGAGATCGTCGACGCCGACGGCGACGTCCAGGCGTCGCTCGGAACGAAGGAGCAGGTTGCCGGCGACGACCTGGTGCTCGCGATCGACGCGGACATCCAACAGCTGACGCAGGAGACACTGAACACGGCGGTGGTCGAGGCGCGAGGCCTCGTCGACGAGGAGAGCGGGCTCCACCTTCGTGCCAACGGCGGTGCCGTGATCGTCATGGACCCGAACACGGGACACGTGCTCGCGATGGCGTCGTACCCTTCATACGACCCGCGGGTGTTCGGCGGCGGCCTGAACGAACAGGAGTACCGCAGGCTGGCCGAGCTCCCATCGGCGAACTTCCCGCTTATCAACCGCGTCATCTCCGGCCTCTATCCGCCGGGTTCGACATTCAAGCCGTTCGTCGCGGCCGCGGCGGTGAAGGCCGGCTACGCGAAGACGACGGACTACTTCCCGTGTCCGCCGGAGTTCGAGGTGCCCGGCGACACGTCCGGAACCGTGTTCCACAACTGGAAGGACTCGGACGCGGGACACATCTCCTTCGCCGAGGCGCTGATCCAGTCATGCGACACGGTCTTCTACCCGTGGGGCCTTCAGTTCTGGCGCGAGCGCCAGGCGCGCGGGGATCTCTTTCAAAAGGAGCTTCGCGGCTGGGGCTTCGGCGAGACAACGGGGATAGAGATCCCCGGCGAGCAGGACGGGCGGGTCCCGGACGCAAGGTGGAAGCAGGAGGTCAACGCCCAGTATCCGGAGTTCTTCCCGTACCCGCAGTGGCTGCCTGGGGACAGCATCAACCTCTCGATCGGCCAGGGAGACCTCCTGGTCACACCGCTTCAGCTTGCCGTTGCTTACAGCGCTCTCGCGAACGGCGGCACCCTCTACCGACCCCAGCTGGCCCTGAGGGTCGAGGACCGGGACGGCAACACCGTGAACGAGTTTCCGAAGGAGGCCGTGGGCAAGGTCCCGGTTAATCAATCGATCCTCACCGCCATCAGCAACGCTCTCCGCGGGGTCGTGAGCTCCGGGGAGGGGACGGCGACGGCGTCGTTCGCCGGGTTCCCGCTCTCGTCGCACCCGGTGGCCGGTAAGACCGGCACCGCCGAGGCCGCGGGCAAGCAGCCACACTCATGGTTCGCTGCCTTCGCGCCGGCCCAGGAGCCCGAGTTCGTGGTCGTCGCCGTCGTCGAGGAGGGCGGCCACGGCTCGCAGGTGGCCGCGCCGATCGTGCGCCGCGTGCTCGAAGGCCTGCTCGACCTCGAGCCCGAGGCGTTCCACATCAGCGCGGAGGTGTCCGACTGATGGACGGGGGCCTGGGCCGGTTAATCGGGCGCGAGAACGCCGCCTTCAGGCATCTCGACCCGACGCTGCTCATCACGTCGCTGGTGCTGTCGATCTTCGGGATCGTGATGATCTTCTCGGCGAGCCACAACCTCGCCGGCGAGGTAACCGCCAGCGAGGGCTTCTTCCGCGACAAGCAGATCGTGTCGTTGATGCTTGGACTCATCGCGATGATCGTGATCGCGACCTTCGACTACCGCCTCGCGAAGGTGTACGCGTTCCTCGGCTTCGGACTGGTCCTGTTCCTCCTCCTCCTGGTCCTCACTCCGATCGGAGACGAGACCGCCGGCGCGCAGAGGTGGATCACGTTGTTCGGCTTCCAGTTCCAGCCCTCGGAGTTCGCGAAGCTGACGATGGTCGCCGCGCTGGCCGGGTATCTCTCCGAGATCAAGGGAGACGTACGCCTTGACAACGTCTGGCGCGCCGCCGCCATCGCGACTGCCCCGATGGTCCTGATCTTCCTGCAGCCGGACATCGGGACCATGATGGTGTTCGCCGCAACGCTGATCGGGCTGCTCGTAGTGGTCGGTGCGAGGGCTCGCTACATCGCCATCCTCTTGCTGACGGCGATCTTCCTGGGCGTGGTCGCGTTCCACATCGGGATCGTCAAGGACTACCAGATCGCCCGGCTCACGAGCTTCCTGGACCCTGAGGCGGATCCTCTCAGGGCCGGCTACAACCGGCAGCAGGCCGAGATAGCCATCGGCTCGGGAGGCATCCTCGGGCGAGGCTACCTCGCGGGCACGCAGACGAACCTCGACTTCGTGCCGGAGCAGCACACCGACTTCGTCTTCACTGTGGTCGGGGAGGAGCTCGGCTTCGCGGGAGCGATATTCGTGCTCGGCCTCTACGGGATCCTGATCTGGCGGGGCTTTCGAACCGCTCTCATGTCACGGGACTCGTTCGGGACGCTGCTGGCCGCCGGGATCTCGGCGATGCTGGCCTTCCAGGTCTTCGTCAACATCGGCATGACGATGGGCATCATGCCGGTGACCGGCATCCCGTTACCCCTGGTCTCCTACGGGGGGACCGCCATGATCACGAACTGGATGGCCATCGGTCTCCTCCTCAACGTCCACATGAGGCGCTTCAAGTAGGGGAACCTCGCAGGCCGATCCTCGGGGAGGGGTCGGGGCCCCCTGCTATGCTTGCCTCAGTGCCCGGGTATCTGAACCCCGCCGGGCCGGGCCGGACCACTCCGGCCCCGCTTACCGGCCTCGCCAAAACTCCCCGCTCTAGCCTGGCGACGCCATCCGTGAGCGACACGACCGACGTGCCGGCCGCCCTCAGGGCCCCCGTCCCCACCTGGGACGCGGGAGGCCCGAAGCAGCGGCCGGATGGGAGCGAGATGCTCCCCGAGACGAAAGGAACAAGGTATGACCGAGGAAGCCCTGGACTCCCCGGCCCCACGGGCCGGAGAGGGGTCCGAGGAGCCCCGGCCGAAGCCCCGACGCCGCCGCAGAGGCGGCCGGGGGCGAGGC
>JBOGVX010000017.1:0-36386 GCA_050693165.1 Actinomycetota bacterium
GTCTCGGGCGGCGCGCCGACCCTCGGCTACGAGAGCTGGGTGGCCTCGACGGGCATCGACGGCGAGGGCGTCATCATGTCGATCTCGGACACCGGCATCGACAAGAGCCACCCCGAGCACCAGGGCCGCGTCGTCGCGGAGATCTTCTACGGCCCGCCGGAGTCCAACGACGAGGGCGGACACGGGACCCACGTCGCGGGGATAGTCGGTGGCCGCGGCGCCACGCTTCCCGTCACCGGGCGGGCGCAGGACCTCGACGAGTTCCTGCTCGGTGTCGGCATAGCGCCGAAGGTCTCGTTCGTGAACCAGGCGATCATCCCCGGCGGCTCGTTCTTCGGGGGCACCCCCAACGACTTCACGAGCTACGCGGCGGACGCGGTGCGGGCGGGCGCGATCGGGTGGAACGCCTCCTGGAACACCGGCGCCGCGAACAGCGGCTACGTCGCCAGGGCCGCCAGCCTGGACGTGGCCACCCGCGACGCGGATGCCGAGGCCCCGGGCAACCAGCCCTTCATCATGGTGTACAGCGCGGGCAACTCCGGTCCCAACCCACGGACGCTCACCCAGCCGCACGAAGCGAAGAACATCATCACCGTTGGAAGCACTCAGTCGAGCCGGACGCTCCAGGGCAACATCGACACGATCTCGAGCTTCTCCAGCCGTGGCCCGACCAGGGACGGCCGGATCGCTCCGACCGTGGCCGCGCCCGGCGAGAACATCGTCTCCTCGGCCACGTCGGCCAGCCCGGCGGCCTCCTGCGCGGCTCCCACCGGCGCCGGCGCCGAGGCGTTCGTGCTCGGTCAGGCCAAGTACTCGCCGTGCTCCGGAACCTCGATGGCGGCCCCCCAGGTGACGGGCGCCGTCGCTCTGATCGCCGACTGGTGGCGAAAGCGGAACGGTGGAGTGACGCCGTCGCCCGCGATGGACAAGGCGCTGCTGGCCAACACCGCGACCGACATGGGCGCCGCGGACGTCCCCAACGGGAACGAGGGCTGGGGCCGCGTGAACCTCGGCGCCCTATTCGCTCCGACGGCCGAGCGCGTCTACGTCGACCAGAGCGTCGTGCTGACGAGCGTGGGCCAGTCGCACGGTGTCGACGTCGTGGCCGCCGACCCGGAGAAGCCGATGCGCATCACACTGGCGTGGACCGACCCGGCGGGCGAGCCGGGCGCGAACCCCGCGCTCGTCAACGACCTGGATCTAACCGTGACTACCCCCGACGGGACCGTCTACCTGGGCAACAAGTTCTCGGGGGGCGTCTCGACCACCGGTGGGTCCGCCGATGAGAAAAACAATCTCGAGAACGTGTGGCTCGCACAGGCGGCGTCGGGGACGTTCCACGTCACGGTCTCTGCGGCGAACCTTCCCGGAGACGGGATCCCGGGCGACGACATCTTCACGGACCAGGACTTCGCTCTGGTGATCTCGAACGCGAGGGTGACTTAAGGGGCAGGGAAGCGGTCTCAGGCGCGGCGAGCCAGGAGTAGCGGCGTCGCCACGACAATGTAGATGGCCATCACGATCATGCCCGTGAGGACCATCCTGTACGTGCTCCGGTCGAAGGCGACCGTAAGACCGATCACGATGAGTGCGAGGAGCGCACCGACAAAGAAGTAAGCCGCCCACTCCCTGGGGGTGGGGCGCTTTACGGGAATCAGCTTTCCCGTGTCCTTGGCCGGTTTCGTTTCCACGCTCATGATTGTCTCGGGTCAGGACCAGATAGGCGAAGGCTACCGAGCCGCCGAACAACCCGCCGATGGCCCCACCAGCACCGATCCACTCCGCCATCGGGACGGCTCTTCCCGTCGCTCGGCGGGCCAGAGTGGCGACTAACCAGCCGAGGCTGGCTCCGATGGCTGCGAGGCCACTGGTGACGCTGAAAGCATTGGCTAGGGGGCGAACGCGCTCACCGGTCGAACCGTAAAGGGTGGGGGTGACACGAGTCTTCAGCGAGGAGCGCCTAGCAGCCTGAGGTGCGAGGTTTGACGACAACCCTGGTGCTCTAAGGCTCCCAGAGGTCGAGCGTGATGGCCCTGATCGTTCCGTTCACGTCGACGAACGCGTCGACTGTCCACCAGAGGATGCAGCTGTCGATATCCGTTGGTTGGGCGCTCACCCGTCTCAGATCCTTCAGCCGAGCTGGGGGCGGCACGGGCGGTGACGCGCAGTGCGGGTGTGGGCCGACATTCACCTCGAGTGAGCCCGCCGGCGGTGCGTCGGGACCGAATCGAGCGTCCATCTCGGCGAGCAGGTCGAGAGCGGAGAAAGGGCCGACGTAAGCGCGGAAATGAGGGGCCGAGAGGACCCAGCTCGAGGGGTCCGCGAGCATCTCTCGCGGGTGGTTGACGACCAGGCGCCTGCTCAGCCCGAGCCAGACCGACTCAGCGAACGGCACGGCAGCGAAGCTCTCGGGCTGTGGCGACTCCGCGAACCGTATCAGTTGCTGCATCAACGCCCTGTCTTGCTTCGTCGGGCCCGGGGATGGGGAGGTCGCACCGATGGTTGGGGAAGGCCTCGTCGGTGAGGGAGCGGCTTCGGGCGCGCCCGCCTCATCGCCGCATGCGCCCGCCGCCAACAGGGTGAGTGCGACGACCAGGATGGTTACAGGTGGCCTGTTCGGCACCTCAGAGCCGCCTTCGGCTAGGGGACTTCGAAGCGGGCGCCCTGTAGCGCGGTGGCGCACGGGCACGCACGCTCGCTCGGCAGCGCGGGCACGATCCTGAAGAGAAGGTCGCGCAATTTCGAGATGTTCTCCTCGAAGACCTTGATGACGAGCTCGTGGCTGACGGGCTCGACGTCCTCGCCTTCCACCCCGACGTCGTAGTCGGTGATCAGCGAGATGTTCAGGTAGCAGAGCTCCAGCTCGCGGGCTAGCGAAGCTTCCGGGTACTGGGTCATGTTGATGACTTCCCAGCCCTGCGCCTGGTAGAAGGCCGACTCCGCGCGGGTCGAGAACCTCGGCCCTTGCACGGTCACGACCGTGCCTCGGTCGTGTAGTTCGATGCCCTGCTCGCGCCCGTGCGAGATAGCGACCTCGCGCATCTCGGGGCAGTACGGGTCGGCGAAGCCTATGTGCGTCGTCTCGGGGCCGTCGTAGAACGTATCGTCTCGCCCCCACGTCCGATCGACGAGCTGGTCGCACACCACGAAGTGACCGGGCTTCACCTCGGGCTTCAGCGAGCCCGCCGCACAAGGCCCGATGATCCGTTTCACGCCGAGCTCCTTCATCGCCCAGACGTTGGCGCGATACGGGACGCGGTGCGGTGGGAGCTCGTGCTTCAGCCCGTGACGCGGGAGGAACGCGACACGGGCGCCCGCGATCTCACCGACCGACAGCGGCGCGGACGTGGCGCCGTAAGGCGTCTCGACTTCGACCTCCTCTACGCCCTCCAGGAACGAGTAGAACCCGGAGCCTCCGAAGACGCCGACCTCCGCGGTGGTCACGTGGACTTCTCCGAGCCGGACGACGATTTCTTGCTGTCGCTCTTCTTCTCGACGGTCTTGGTCTCTTTCTTCTCCGAGCTCTCGGTCTTCTGCGCCTTGTTGTCCTTGCTCTCGTTGCTTCCCGATTTCGCCTTGCTGCGCGAGTCGGTCGCGTAGAAGCCCGAGCCCTTGAAGACGATCCCTGCCGGATGGAAGACCTTGCGCAGGGCCCCGCCACAACGTTCGCAGACGGTCAGGGTCTCGTCGTCGATGCGCTGGACTATCTCGAAAGTGTTTCCACATTCGCTGCAGCGGTACTCATAGGTGGGCATCCGAGCTTCATTGTACGGGCCGTACGTCGAACGCCTCCTGGTCGGTGACGACCATGTCGACGGTCTCGTCGCCGGGCTCGACGGGAACCTGCTCGACCATCTGAAGCGAGAACCCGACGCCTACCCGAACCGCTTTGGGACGCGTCCGGCCCAGATAGCGGTCGTAATGACCGCCGCCGTAACCCAGCCGGTTGCCGTCCCTGTCGAACGCGAGGCCCGGCGCGATGATCAGGTCGATCTCGCCCGGGTCGACCGCTACGCGGGAGCGCGGCTCGTTGGGTCCGTAGCCGCTGGGCTCCAGGGAATCACCGGGAAGGACCTCCGCCGCCTCCATCTCCTCCGTGTCCGTCACATAGGGGAGCAGCAGGCGCTTTCCGGCCCGCAGGATGCGGCCGGCCATTCCCTTCGTCGGCACCTCGGTCCCGAACGAGTAGAAGAGCAGGATCGTGCTCGCCGAGCTCACTTCAGGTAGGGCGAAGAGGGTCTCCTCGACCAGATCGGTCAGCCTGGCCCGCTCCTCGGCCGGGATCGCGGCTCTCACGCGGATCATGCCCTTACGAAGGATGGCTTTCCTTCTCCTCGCGAGGAGCAGCTGCCTGTCAAGCGGTTCTTGTGTCATGCCGATACAGTTCCACGGAACGGGGAGTTAGCCCGTCGAGGCACCATGGAGCCCGGCAGAACGAACCCGTGACGCTACGAACGCGACTGACGCTGTTCTTCGTAGGCATCGTCGTCCTCCCGCTGCTTGCGGCGACGGTAGCCTTCCAAGTGCTGTCCGCTCGCCAGGCCGACTCTCGCACGGATACTAGGCTCCAGACCGGCTCCAAAGCCCTGGCCGCCTTCTGGCAGGAGCGACTTCAGGGGGTCTCGCACGAGGTAACGCTCATCTCCAGGGACCTCGCTCCGGATCTGTCCGACTCCAAGCTGCCCGAGAAAGTGAAGGACGCCCGGCTCAGCAGCGGTCTCGACTTCCTGATCGTGGCGGAGTCCGGCGGGCGGATAAGAGCGGCCGACCTCGACCCGGCGCAGTACCCGCCGGGGGTGGAAGCTCCGAGCGCCCGGGAGCTCGCCGCCGCTCGGGAGCCCGGCTCGGTGCTGCGAGCGAAGCTCGAGATCGTCGAGGGCGACGATCGATCGTTCGTGATCGGCGGGCGATACGCGGATGCCAGCCTCGCCGTCGAGCTCCAGCAGATGACGGGGCTCGACGTTGCCGTCGTCAGCTCGGGACGGACCCTGGCCAGCACCGGCGAGCCTCCGGCCGAGATCCCCGGCCCCGGCTCCGCCATAGAGATGGACGGCCAAAGGTCGGTCCTCGTTCCCGTCGGGAGCCCGAACCAGGGGATCGTTCTGACCGCCGAGGTCGAAGGCGGGGCGTCACCGCTGACCTGGCTGGTGGCGGCGCTCGGGCTTCTCGCCGCAACGGTTCTCGGCTTTGCTCTCGCCGGCGTCATCGCTCGCCCGCTGCAGCGACTGGTCCAGGGCGCGAGGGCGGTCGCGGCCGGCGAGCTCGACCACCGCGTGGAGGCAGGAGACCACGGCGACGTCGCTCGAGTCGCCGATGCGTTCAACACGATGACCGATTACCTGCGAACGTACGTCGGAGAGCTGCAGAGCTCGCGCGACGAGCTTCGCGGGAGCCTCGAGCGGATGGGCGCCACCCTGCGCACGACCCTGGATCTCGGCGGCATGCTCGAGGTCGTCCTCGACACCGCGGCCGTAACGCTTGGCGCCCGCGCCGGGGCGTTGTTCCTGCTTCGCGGCGGCTCGCGCCAGCTCCGGCTCGAGGTGGCAAGGGGATACAAGCCGCCGGAGGACGCGGGGCTGGCTGTGGGAGAGGGCATCGCTGGACACGCGGCGGCGACCGGCGCGCCCATCCTCATCAGCGATGGGGGAGGACCGACGACTTCCGAGCCCGTCGAGCCGTCGGCCACCACCGCGGTCTCGGTTCCGCTCGTGCGAGGCGACCGCACCATCGGCGTCATCGCGCTGTACGGACGGACGACGCTCGAGCCGTTCGAGCGCGACGACGCGGAGACGCTCTCCTCGTTCGCCGGCCAGGCCTCGGTCGCCATCGAGAACGTGCTGCTTCACCAGGAGACGCGCCAGCTCTCGATCACCGACGGGCTGACGGGCGTGTGGAACCGCCGCTACCTCGAGATGACGCTTCGCAAGGAGATCGAGCGAGCTCAGCGCTTCGGCCGACCGCTCTCCCTGCTGATGCTCGACATCGACCGCTTCAAGAGGGTCAACGACCGGCACGGGCACCAGCGAGGGGACGAGGTGCTGATCGAGGTCACTCGCCGCATCCTCGGTGAGATCAGGACGAACATCGATGTCGTCGGCCGCTACGGCGGCGAGGAGTTCGTGGTGCTGCTCCCGGAAACCCCGTCGGGCGGTGGATTCGTCGTCGCGGAGAAGATACGGACCGCGATGAGGGACCAGCAGTTCGTCGGCAGCTCCGGCGACCCGCTCACGGTGACCGTCAGCGTTGGCATGTCGACCTACCCCGAGGACGGGACCACCGCCGAGGAGCTGGTACGCCGAGCGGACACCGCGATGTACCGGGCCAAGTCCGAGGGCCGAGACCGGGTGGTCGCCACCTCTCCATGAGGTTCGGCGGGCCCTGCCGGGGAATAGAATCCTCACCCCCAATGACGGAGGATCGGTGAAGGTCAAGAAGGCCGTTATCCCCGCCGCCGGCCTCGGCACGCGCTTCCTGCCCGCGACCAAGGCGCAGCCGAAGGAGATGCTGCCCGTCGTCGACAAGCCCGCGATCCAGTACGTGGTCGAGGAGGCGGTCCGGACGGGCATCACCGACATCCTGATCGTCACGGGCCGTGGCAAGCGGACCCTCGAGGACCACTTCGATCGCTCCTTCGAGCTCGAGGACTACCTGGAGAGGTCGGGCAAGTACGACCTGCTCAAGGAGGTCCAGGAGATCAGCGACATGGCGACGATCCACTACATCCGCCAGAAGGACCCTCGCGGCCTGGGGCACGCGGTGGCGACGGCGGAGCACCACGTGGATGGCGAGCCGTTCGCGGTCCTCCTGGGCGACGACCTCGTCTCGACGAAGGTGCCGCTCCTTCAGTCCATGGTCGACGTGTACGAGCGATACGGCCGGAGCGTCCTCGCGGTGCAGGAGGTGCCGCGCGAGAGCATCAACCTCTACGGCGCGGTCAAGCCCGAGTGGGTGGAGGACGACATAGCTCGCGTGCTGGACATCGTCGAGAAGCCCGAGCCGAAGGAAGCGCCGTCGAACCTCGCGGCGATCGGGCGCTACGTGCTGACGCCCGAGATCTTCGAGGCGCTGCGCGAGACTCAGCCCGGCGCCGGCGGCGAGGTCCAGCTGACCGACGCGATAGGCATCCTGGCCCGCGAGCAGACCGTCTACGCCTACAGGTTCGAGGGCGAGCGATACGACATCGGCAAGAAGCTCGACTACCTGCGCGCGACCGTCGAGCTCGCCGCCGACCGGGACGACCTGGGCCCCGAGTTCAGGGATTTCCTGACTGATCTGGTCCAACGCAAGAAGCTTCTCTGACCGGCAACCGGCCCGAAATCCCAGGGTTTCCTCGATAGCCGCGTATACGAGGCTTTTCAGGAGACCCTGATGGGAAGTTAGGATGCGAGGCGTGACGTCCGAGTCCGTGGACGACGCTCGCCGCGCGATCCTCGACGCAACCGATCCGATGCAGCCGATCGACCTACCTCTGGCCGAGGCTTACGGCTGCGTGGCGGCGGCCGAGGTATCGACCGAGTACGACATCCCTCCTTTCTCGTCGTCAGAGGTGGACGGCTTCGCGGCACGCTCGGCAGACATAGTCGCGGCCGGGGCGGACAGCCCCGTAAGGCTCCGGATCAGCGGGTGGGCGCTCGCGGGGCGACCGCCCGAGGTCACGGTGGGCTGGGGAGAGGCCGTGAGGATCTCCGCCGGCGCCGCCGTGCCGGCCGGCGCCGACTGCATCGTCCAGGGCGACTGGGCGGCGGTCGAGGGCGAGGAGGTGCTCATCTCCGAGCCGGTCAAGGCGGAGGCGCACATCATCCCCGCGGGAAGCGATCTGGCATCCGGATCGGTGCTGGTCCCGGCCGGCCGCCGGCTCGGGGCCGCCGAGCTCGGGATCGTCGCGACCGCCGGCTACGGGTCGGTCCTCGCCTACCCGAAGCTACGGGTCGGCGTCATCTCGCTCGGTGACCTGATCGAGCCGGGACGCGAGGCCGCCTTCGGCCAGGCAAGGGACGCGAGCTCGTACCTCCTGATCGGTGCCCTCCGAGAGGTCGGCGCTTCTCCCCACCGGGTCGGCATCGTGACCGACATCGACAAGGACCTGCCCGACACCGTCTCGTCGAACGCGCTGCGCGTGGACGCGTTCGTGCTCGCCGGGGGCGACTCTGGCTCGACGGAGACCGTCGCCTCGGCCCTGTCGCTTGGCGAGATCCACTCGCGATCGGTGGCACTTTATCCGGGCGGAGAGATCGGGCACGGGGTCGCGGAGGGCAAGCCCTTCTTCCATCTGGCGGGCGACCCGGCCGCCGCCTTCGTCTCGTTCGACGTCTTCGTGAGGCCGGCCGTCCTCAAGATGATGGGGAGGCAGGAGCGAGGAAGGCCGGAGCTGAAGGCGATCCTCGACGCTCCCGTCCGTGGCCCGGCGGGGATGACCCTTTACGTGCCCGCGGACATCTCGTTCAGGGACGGCGCCTGGCACTGCTCGCCGATCGGAACCGCCGGCGAGGGTCACCTCGGCTCCTACGTCAGGGCGACCGGACTGCTGGTGGTCCCGCCCGGAGACACCGAGGTCGCCGAGGGCACCGAGGTGAACGTGCAGGTCCTCCGGGCCCCGGAACGCTAGAGCAGGCTTGCCTTAGTCTCGGAGTGGGTAAAGCCCCTTCGCCCGACAGACCAAGGAGCGCTCGCGATCAAGAAGACTCACTCGCTGCTACTCGTCTCTGTGGTCGTGGGTCTGGCGGCGTTCGCGGCGGCCGCCATCGGGCCCAGCCCGCAGCCGGCCGCCGCAGCCTGTCCCCCGGGTACGATCGCGACGGACCCGAGGGAGCTCTTCGGGAACCAGAACGAGGCGAGCGAGGCAGGTGGCGGCGCGAAGTACTGCGTGACCACCGACCACCCCGAGCTCTACTCCGAGGTCAGCGGCCTCGCGAACGAGTGGGCGGCGAAGATGCTCGCGCCCTGGAGCTCGGTGGACGGCCGCGCCTATCCCGCCGCCCTGAAAGAGCGGGCACGGATCGAGGCGCAGGCCTCCAACTCGGCAACGGTCTGGCAGCCGTACGGCCAGGGGCCCCTCATCTCGAACGACCCGCAGTACCCGAGCGTGAACGGCGGAGGGCTCGTCAACCTCTCCGGCAGGATCGACAGCCTCGACCACGACCCGGCAACCGGCCGTCTCTTCGCCACGGTCGGAACCGGCGGCGTCTGGATGTCGCAGGACCTCGGCGACACTTGGACCTCGATCGGCGACACGCTTCCCACGCAGATCCTGGGGGCCGTGGCGTGGACGTCCGGCGGCGGCGGGCGCGTTCTCGTGGTGGGCGGGGAGCCGCTGCAAGGAGGCAACACGTACACCGGAGTCGGAGCCTTCTGGTCGGATGACCTCGGCGCGACGTGGCATCAGTCCACGGGAGTGCCCCCAGGGATCCTGGGCTCTCAGGTCGCGGTTGACCCCACGAACCCCTCTGTCGCTTACGTTGCCACCACCAAGGGGTTGTTCCGGACCTCCGACGCGGGGACCAGCTACCAGAACGTGAACCTCCCTACGGGCTCCTGCGCAGGGAACATCTCTGATCAGGAGTGCCTGCTCGCCAACTTCGTGACCGACGTGGTCGTGCAGTCTGCCGACACGTTCGGCAACACGGGAGGAGCCGTGCTGGCCGCCGTGGGGTACCGGGCCGGCAACCGCCCATTCCCGCAGAACGCTGCGGTCATCGAGGGCCCCTCGAACGGCCTCTACCGCTCCGAGACGGGCGCACCGGACTCGTTCACGAAGCTCACGGCGAGCGGATTCACACCGCAGTTCCGGATCGGGCGCACCGAGCTCGGCGTCGCGGACGGCCCCGCCCAGAACCACGACTACGTGTACGCGATCGTCCAGGATGCCGAGCTGTTCCGCGGCGGCACGCAGGGGATCGATGCCCCGGACACGTTCAACCCCGTTGGGACGAACTCGGTCATCAACGGTATCTACGTCTCCGCGAACTTCGGCGACTCGTGGATCCAGATGGCCAATACGAACCAGATCGCCTACAACCCGAGCACGGGGTCGAGCCTGGCCGGGGTCGCGCCGATCTTCCCTCCGGGTATCCAGGCCTGGTACAACGAATGGATCAAGGTCGATCCCACTCGTCAGGTCGGTGGGATCCCCACCCGCATAACGTTCGGGCTCGAGGAGGTCTGGGAGAACCGCCTCACCAATCTCCCCGCGATCGGTCCCTCGGACTTCCACGTGATCGGCAAGTACTACTCGAGCGAGTTCTGTGTGCTCGGCGGAGGCGGCGTCCCCAGCTGCCCGCCGAACCCGCTCATCCCGACGACCACTCATCCCGACCAGCACGACGCGATATACGTGCCCGACGCCACCGGCGGTGGTGTGACGCTGTTGGTAGGCAACGACGGCGGCGCCTACAAGCAGCACGTCGGCTCCGGCGGCGAGTTCGCGGCGAGCGGTTGGGGTGACGGCGCGAACGACGGGTTCAACACATTGCTGCCCTATTTCGCGGCCATGGCCAAGGACGGCACCGTGTGGTTCGGCCTCCAGGACAACGGAAGCGGCAAGATCGATCCAACCACCGGAAAGCAGTACATGACGTTCGGCGGTGACGGGTTCTTCACAGCGGTCGACCCCGATAACTCCGACATCGCTTACTCCGAGGTCACCGCGGGGAGCATGCGGGTCACCACGGACGGCGGCGTCACCTGGCGCGAGATGAACCCGTTCCTCACCGGGCCCAAGTTCTCGAACCCGTTCGTGATGGATCCGCTGGATGCGAACCACCTGATGACCGCCGGCAAGGAGGTGGTCGAGTCCACGTTCGGGCCGGACACCCAACAGGTGGATCCGAGCGTGAGCACTTGCCTCGACAACTGCTTCGTGACCGTCTTCAACCTGGGCACTCGAGACCATCCAGGTGACGGGAGCGCCGCATCCTCGGCGACCGATCCCAACAACGGGATGTCGGCCCTGGATCTGGAGGGCCCGAACGCGTACGTCGGCTACTGCGGGCCGTGCGGTTTGATCAACGTGCCGAACACCGCGTTCCGGAGCGGGCTCGCGACCAACGTGGGTGGTACGGAGGCCCCGGAGCCGATGACGGAGAAGGGCTGGCACATCGCCGCGGCGACCGGCCTTCCCGAGAGGTACATCAACGGCGTCGCGATAGACCCGTCGGACCCGAGGACCGTGTTCGTCGCGCTCGGCGGTTACGAGAACCGTCAGTGGCGTCCGCCGGGCTCGTTCGGTGACCCGAACACCGAGACGGGCCAGGGCCACGTGTTCGTCTCGCACGACGCGGGCGAGACCTTCACCGACATCTCGGCCAACCTCCCCGACGCGCCGGCCTTCTGGGTCGAGCCCTACGGCGACCGCGTGATCGTCTCGACCCAGGTCGGGGTGTTCATCTCGGACGCGATCTCGAGGACCCAGGGCGGAGCGGCGACGTGGTCGTCCCTAAATGAGGGGCTCCCCGCGACGCCGGTGGTCTCGCTGCAGTTCGCGCCACAGGATCCCGAACTGCTCGTCGCCGCCTCCTACGGCCGAGGTGTGTACACGATCGATCTGTCGGACATCGGCAAGGGCGGAAGCGGGGGGCTGCCCGGCTGCGGTCGCCTGGCCAAGCTCACGGGCATCAACAAGCTGTTCGGGACGAGGGGGAAGGACGTCCTGACCGGTACCTCCGGTGCCGATGCGATCTGTGGTGGTCCGGGCGCCGATCGGATCAAGGGCATGGATGGGGACGACATCCTGATCGGCGGGAAGAGCAACGACCGGGTGTCCGGAGGCGCCGGGAACGACCGGATGTTCCTCGGCTCCGGCAACGACTCGGCCAACGGGGGCGCGGGCAACGACCGGATCGTGGGCTTCCGAGGCGACGATCGCCTCGGAGGTGGAGGCGGTCGGGACTCCCTGAACGGGCAGTCCGGAGCCGACGCCTGCATAGGCGGGTCGGGCCGGGACTCGTTCCGGCACTGTGAGACCGAGCGCGGCTGAGACCTCTCGGGAGGAGAAGCAGCCCCCGGCGTCGAACCCCTTAGGCATGCCTCCCCTGCGTCAAATCGGTCTCTCCAGGCGACCTAACTAATCTCATGGATGTGTTTGAACCCCTACATGTTGACTGCTACCGTCGGTGGAACCCCACGATGTTGAGGTGGGACCGGGGCCCTGCCGACGGGGAAGGCGCATGGACTGGATTGCGCTCGTGGTGCTGGGGGTCATCTGGGCTATCCTCCTGCTGCCCAATCCAGGCCGATCGGAATCCAGGAGACTGACGATGCCGAACGACCAAGAGTTCCGCCAGCCAGGCCGCTGGGTCCTGTCCCTGAAACGAGGATCCCGCTTCTTGGGCAGGCATCAGCGCTCGCGCGAGCGGGCTCGCGAGCGACGCCGTCAGGTCTTCGTGTTCCTCCTGGAGGCGATCGGCCTCACCGGCCTCATCGGGCTGTTCCCGCCGCTGCGAGGGATGCTCGTCATCACAGCGATCTTCGGGGCGATGCTCCTGGCCTACACCGTCATGGTGATCCAGGTGACCCGAGGCTCCAAGGCCACGGCTCCGCAGACCGAGGAAGAGGCGGAGACCCAGAGGAGGAAGGTCGTGGTCCTCCCCGAGATCCAGGTCACCATGGATCCCGCGCTCGAGGAGCAGGACCGCCGCCTCGTACGCATCGCCCGCTAGCCACCGTCATCCCGAACCACCCCCTCTAGACTCTCCCCGTGGACCTCCAGTCCCTTTCAGCCGAATTTCAGCGGCGGCTCGACGAGAAGAATGCTGCCCGAGAGGTAGCGCTCCCCGCCGCCCGGCAGGCCACCCGTCACTCCGCGAACGCGATCCGAGCTATCCACCGGGGAGAGGGCAAGGAGGCCGCCCGGCTCCTCGACGAGGCTCGAGCCGCGCTGGACAAGGGTGAGGCTGCTGTCTCGGACCATCCGGACGTCAGGTGGGCCGGCTTCCTGCACGACGCTCAGAAGGAGTACGCGGAGGCCCAGCTGACCCGGGCTGTGATTGAGGGCAACGACCTTCCCTCGCCGGACGACATCGGCGTGACGGTGGCCGCGTACCTCAACGGGATCGCCGAGACCATCGGCGAGCTACGTCGCTCGGTCCTCGACCTGCTGAGGACCGGGGACCTGGCGCGGGCGGAGGAGCTGCTCTCGACGATGGACGACATGTTCTACGTGCTCGTCGGCATCGACTACCCGGACGCGATCACGGGCAACCTGCGCCGATGGACCGATGTTGCCCGGGGGATCATCGAGAGGACCCGGGGCGACCTGACCACGTCGATAGTCCAGCGCGACCTCCGGGAAGCGCTCGATCGCCATACCGGCAAGCTGGGCGACTAGGGCCCAAAAGGAACAGGGCCGCCGGTTCCCCGACGGCCCTGCCTTGAGAGTCGCTGCTTAAGCGGTAACGGTGATAGAGACCGGAGCGGCGTTAGTGGTCACGCCGGCCTGGACCGCGCGGGCGTAGATCTTGCGGCTGCCCGTGTTGGGAACCAGGATCTCGGCCGACCAGGTGCCGTTTGCCTCGACGGTCGCCTGAACGGTCTTCGCCGCAGAGAAGGTGGCGCTGTCGGACGAGACGTCCACCCGGCCCGGGTCGAAGATCGGAAGTGTGAAGTGCGAGTCGCCCGAGAGTCCGAGGTTGCTCGAGTTGTAGTTCGCGCCGCGGACCAGGACGTCGATCGTGACCGCCTTCAGGGCCACGAGGTCGAGGTTGGCGGGGATGTCGAAGGTGAAGGGGATGTTGACTCCGTCCGCGCCGGTGTTCGTTCCTTCGAGGGTGTCGGTGCCGATCGTGACGCTCTGGTTGGTGGTCTTCCGGCCGGTGAGGGTGACGTCGACGGATACCAGCCCGACTCCGGGGGTGCCGTCTCCGAACCAGCTCTCGGCCCGGATCTGTCCGGTCACGTTCTTCGAGGCGTCCAGCAGCAGCGGAACGCCGTCCCGCGACTCGAAGGCTGAGGCGGAACCGATCGCCTCGTTCAGCGGAAGGCCGCCGATGATGCCGCAGCCGTCGTACCCGTCGGTGCCCGACTCGACTGAGAGCCAGAACTCCTCGGTGGCCCCACAGCCCTCTCCCCGAAGGTAGAAGGTGCGATCCGTGGCCGGCGCAACGTCGAACGACGCGAGTCCGGACACCGGGATCGTCTCCCAAACGGCCCTCGAGAACGAGGTACCGCCGGAAGGGCTGCCGATGCTGATCGTGGGGGCGGTCACTGCGCCCGCCACGGCGGGAATGCCTACTGCAAGCGCTACAAGGGTCGCGAGTAGCGAGCGTCTCATCCTGCTACCTCCTGAGTCGGGCGCCCTGCTGAGCGGGGCACAAGCCTGGTGGCGGGCTACCTGAATAGTTCGGCGCCGGGACCGCCGATTCCTGCTTGGAGCTGACTCCGGGCCTGGGAGGCAGATCCGGCTCGCTGGATACCTCCCGGAAAAGGAACAGGGCCGCCGGTTCCCCGACGGCCCTGCTCAGAGAGAGGGTGGGCCTCAGGCGGTAACGGTGATCGAGATCGGAGCGGCATTCGTGGTCACGCCGGCCTGGACTGCCCGGGCGTAGATCTTGCGGCTGCCCGTGTTGGGGACCAGGATCTCGGCCGACCAGGTGCCGTTCGGGTCCAGTACCGCCTGGACCGTCTTCGAGGCCGCGAAGGTGGCGCTGTCAGAGGACACGTCCACCCGGCCCGGATCGAAGATCGGGAGCGTGAGGTGCGAGTCGCCTTCCAGTCCCAAGTTGCCGGAGTTCCAGTTCACGCCGTGGATGAGCACCTCGATCGTCACGTCCTTCAGCTGGACACGGTCCAGGTTGGCCGCGATGTCGAATGAGTAGGGGATGTTCACTCCGTCCGTGCCCGTGTTGAGCGCCTCGAACACGCCGGACCCGATCACGACCGACTGGCCGTTGGCCTTGACCCCGGTGATGTCCACGTCGGCCTTGACCTGCCCAACTCCGGGGGTGCCGGGGCCGACCCAGCTCTCACCACGCACCTGCCCGGCGATGTTCTTGGAGGCATCGAGGAGGACCGGCATGCCGTCCGAAGTCGTGAAGATGAGGGACCCTCCGAGGACCTCCCGGGTCGGAAGTCCGGCTGCGGAGCCGCAGCCGTCGTACTCGTCGCTTCCGCTCTCGACCGAGAGCCAGAGCACGGCGGTTGCGCCGCATCCGGTGCCTCGCAGGTAGAACTGGCGATCCGAGGCCGGCGCCACGTCGAACGACGCGAGTCCGGATACGGGGATGGAGTCGTATACAGATCTCGAGAAGGTTGCGCCGTTACTCGGGCTGCCGATGCTGATGGTTGGGGCGGTCGCGGCACCTGCCATCGTCGGCAGGGCTACCGCGAGCGCAACGAGCATTGCGAGGAGCGGGCGTCTCATGGTGATTCCTCCTGTGGTCGGGCTATGTGGCTTGAATCTTCGCCGCGGGTCGCCCCGATTCCTGCTTGGCCTGCCGGCCGGGAATGGCCCTCTGCTAGCCTTGACCCACCCGGGGGTGTAGCTCAGTGGTAGAGCGCTGCCTTCGCACGGCAGAGGCCAGGGGTTCAACTCCCCTCACCTCCACCAAGGAGCCCTTGTGTGACAGCGTGGCGAACGGCTCCTCGTGCTGGACCCGGACGATCTTTTCGGTCTCTGACCAGCAGCTCTCGGAAGTGGGCCCGAGCAGCTTCTGTCGCCCACGAGACGAATGCGTTCCGGACGCGTCTCCCGCTACGATTCGGGTCCCGCGGGAGCGGGCCCCATGAGGAAGCAGCCCGAGACAACGTACGCGAAGACCGAAGAGGGCTACGTCGCCTACCAGGTCTTCGGCGAAGGACCGCTCGACATCCTCTTCATCCCGACCTGGACGACGAACCTCGACGTGATGTGGGAGGAGCCATCGCTGGCTCGATACCTTGATCGTCTTGCGTCGTTCGGCCGTGTGATCTGCTTCGACAAGCGCGGAACCGGCGTCGCCGATCCCGTCCCCCTGTCGTCGCTCCCAACCCTGGAGCAATGGATGGACGACGCCCGTGTCGTCATGGACGCGGCGGGCTCGGACCGAGCCGCGTTGATCGGCGACACCGAGGGCGGACCCATGGCCATGCTGTTCGCCGCGACGTTTCCCGACCGGGCGGCCAGCCTCGTGTTGATCAACTCCTTCGCGCGGATGATCCGCGACGAGGACTATCCGATCGGGCTCCCCGAGGAGGCAGTCCCGAAGCTGATGGAGTGGTATGAGGCCAGCTGGGGCCGCCCGGAGTTCATCGACTTCCTTGCTCCCAGCGTCGTTGGGAACGATCGATTTCGCTCGTGGTTCGCTCGCTACATGCGGTTGTCCGTAGGGCTCGGCCAGGCGACGAGGCAGTACTCGGGTGCTCTCCTGCGCTTCGACGTCCGGGCGGTCCTGCCGAGCATCCGAGTTCCGACCTTGGTCGTGCAACGCGCCGAAGCCGCTTGGCACCGGGCCGCGTTCGGCAAGTACCTGGCCGAGCACATCCCGGGCGCGAAGTACATCGAGCTGCCGGGCGCGGACACCTTTCCTTTCCATGCTGGAGACTTCGAGCCTATCGTCGATGAGGTCCAGCAGTTTCTGACCGGCGCGCGGGTGATGCCCGCGGCCGACAGGGTACTGGCCACCGTGATGTTTACGGACATCGTCGGCTCGACCGAACGGGCCGCTCAGATCGGCGACGAGCGATGGCTCGACCTCCGGGACCGGCACGACCTCTTGGTGCGGACGTCCCTCGAGCGCTTCCGAGGCCGCGAGGTCAAGACGACGGGCGACGGGTTCCTCGCGACGTTCGACGGGCCTGGCCGGGCGGTGACGTGCGCGTCGGAGATCGCCGAAGCAGTCCGCGAGCTCGGCATCGAGATTCGCGTCGGCCTGCACACGGGGGAGGTCGAACTGCGCAACGCCGATCTCGGGGGGATCGGCGTGCACATCGCGCAGCGCGTGATGGCGGCTGCCTCCCCCGGGGAGATCCTCGTGTCGAGGACGGTCAAGGACCTCGTGGCAGGCTCCGAGATCGATTTCGAGGACCGCGGCTCCCATGAGCTGAAAGGCGTGCCCGGCGAGTGGGCGCTCTACGAGGTAAGTAGGGTGCCCTGAAACCCCCGTCGAGCGCCAGGGTTAGGTGTCAGCCGCTACACCTCGACTCGCAATCAAACGACGATGAGGAAGTTGGGGAAACGGTTCGGCGAGACAGTTACGGATCATCAGCAGCTTCGCGATGCGATCGTGATCCTCAGTTTTGGCGATCCAATGTGCTGAAGCCTCATCTTCATTCCTGATCAATCCCAGGGCTACAGCATCTTGTGAAGTCGACGGATCGCTGTCCGAAATCTTGGGTTCGAATAGTGTCCTCTCTCCTCCACTCGCTTGCTTTGCTTGGCTTTCCCAAGCCGTTAGTCGCTCCACACCGAATCGTCCGAGTCCAGAGCGATTTTCGACCCGGCGCCGATGAGGTGGTTGGGAGTCGCCGGATGCGTCCACGAGCACGCAAGGGAGACGACGATGCGCGGAGCTGTCCTCCTCGCCCGGCGATGTTCGCCTCGAAGAGCGTGACGACCCGGCCATCGTCGAGCCGACCGACGCGATCATCCCGCTGCCTACCCGTATCTGCGGCTCGGACCTGTGGCCCTGCCGAGGCATCGAGTCCGTCGTTTCAGATCTACCCTTCGGGCGAAGGGGTGGGCCACCTCAGCATGTTCTGGAGGAGTGTGTATCCCGTGTACGTGACCGCATAGTTCTGCAAGCCGTAGGGATGGAAGTACTGTTCGCTCGGCTGCGGAAGCAGGGCGCCGAGGAAGCGGATGCGACCTTCGCCGACGGGGAGCTCGCCGTAAGCGGTCTGTCCCCCCATTGTTCCGGTCGTTGTTCCTCCCGCTGCCGTCCAAGCAGCGGTGTTCACCCGCCAGTTGGGGGCCGCCCCGCCCCCATCGGGGAGCCCGATCGGGATGACGTCGTAGGTCTGCGACGCGACGCCACGCAGGCCGGTGTTCAACGGATGGCTCCTGTCATCCGGGAAATCGACGAAGCCGACATTGCTCTTCTGCATAGTGATGTGGGTGGGCTCGATGCCATCGACGAGATCGGCGATCACGGGAGCCGCGGCGTCTGTGACGATCAGGTTTCCTCCGCCCTCGACGAAGTCCTTCAAGACCGCTACCCATGCGCCCCTGTCGGATCCTTCCGGCATGGTGTTATCCGCCAAAACGATCGAGTCGAGACCGTCGAGTAGAGAAGGATCCTCGAGCACGTCCGGCACTCGGAGCGCCTCTAGGGGCTCGCTGGCGTGCTTGTTCAGGTCCTCGAAGAACCTCATGCGGGTGACCGAGTAGGACTTGAACTTGAAATCAGGGTCGACTTCGGGGTCATCACCCGTGAATTGCGCCGGGATCTCGTCGTTACCCGGTCCGAACCCGTTGTCGTCGGAGTCGGTCACGACCGCAGGGTCACTGACATAAGCAGCCTTGCCCCCGATCGGGAACGTGTACGCCGGTGGGTCTACGGCATCGCGCATCATCGTGTAGTTGATCGCTCGGACGGAGTTGACCCACATCTGGTTGAGCAAGTGTGGATGCGATGCGAAGTTGTACGGGGCGTTCGACGCCGTCATCTCAGTGGCGAAACCGGTCCCATCGACGACGCCCGGGGTGTTGTAGTAGTCGATCCCGGAACCCGACGCCGAGTACCCGAGGATGTCGTACAGCGTCCCCCACTCGTAGGGACGAACGGCGCCATCGGTCAAGTCGTTCAACTGCTGGAGGACGTCGAGGACGCCGTACTCAGACATGGCACCTTCGATCCCATCGGCGAAGTGGGCCAGGCGTTCTGATTTCTGATAGTCGAACTGACCGACGATCTGAAGGCCCGACGCGGCAACAGGCTTCGCTCCCTGACCGTGGTTATCGGTGCCCAGGTACCAACCCCGGTTGGCGGGGTCGTCCACGTCGTGCTCCGTATCGGCATGGCGAAGGAAGAGCTCGTTGATCCCTCGCCCCTCGGTCTGATCGAGCGTCCCGTTAGACGAACGCAGGAAGCCCTGGACAGGGAAGTTCCGGTTGAGATCCCGGCCACCGTTGTTGGCCCGGGTCGTCACGAACCCAGCATCGTTGTGCCCGTGGAAGTCACCATTGACCCAGCCGTCGGGATTGCCGAACGTGAAGTGGACGACGAAACGGTCCATCGTCTCCTCGATGAAATCTTCGTTCGCCATGAATCGAGCATCCACCATGTCTTCGATGACCCTGGCCGCTCCCTCGCGTCCCGCCGGCTCGTTACCGTGGATCGAGTTGAGGATGAAGAGGTGTCTCTTATCGGCCTCCGGGATACGCTCGTTCGTCACCTTTACGTTGTAGATCGGGTGATCACTTGCCGAACGGCCCAGGATCTCGACGTCGATCCGATCCGGGTTCAGGTCCTCGAGCACCCCGATGCCGCACTGGAAGTCGCTGAAGGTCAAGAAAGTGGCGCTGACCTGTGGCTCGGGGAAGACCCGACCGTCGGGGGTTATGTCGTCGGGAGTGCACTTGACGGGACCTCGCGCGGTCCCCGTTCCCCAGTCAGGAGTCCCGATCGAGGGGGCCAGCAACCCGAGGTGGCCGCTCGCCGCCGGTGAGAGCACCCCAACGCAAGCGAGGACCAGCCCCGCTGCGAATAACCTTCGATGTCTTTTCACTGGCCTACTCCCGCGTCAGGTATCGGTTCTCCGAATCTCCTATTTCGCCCTCGGGGGCCGATACTCCTGCCGATAGAGGCCTTGAGACTCAGTGAGTTGCTAGCGGTCACCGTCCACCCGATTGGCCCATGGGCAGGGACTGGCCGAGGACCGGCCCCTCTGCTCAGGTGCCTCGGCACTGGGTCCAGTTCAGGGACGGGTTCACGTTTTGTGCATCAACCAATCATCCCGCAGTAAGGCGCTAGCTCTCGTCCTTCTTCTGACCTCGGTAGGCGATGACGTGTACGCGCTCGATCGTCAGCATCCCCTCGCCAACCATCTCGTCCAGCTTTGGCAGGACGGCGTCCACGTTCTCCGCTGTGTCAACGATCTCGATGACCACCGGCAGATCCTCGCTAAGACGAAGTATCCGAGACGTGTGCAGCCGGGAGTCGGCGCCGAAGCCTTCGATTCCGCGAAGTACGGTGGCCCCAGCGAGTCCTTCGGACCTGGCTATCTGGACGATGGCCTCGTAAAGAGGCTTGCCGTGCCATGTGTCGGACTCGCCGATGAAGATGCGAAGCAGCTTGCCCTCACCCTCAAGCTTCATACCGCCCTCCCAACCACGATGCCGCCGTAGACGGCGAGCAGGCCCGCGGCCAGACTTCCAAGGCCGTTCGCCAGCGCGAGCATATGTGCGCCGTCCTGGAAGAGCCTGAACGTCTCGAGCGACAGGGTCGAGAACGTCGTGTACGCGCCGATGAAGCCGATGAGAAGGCTCGAACGTATCCACGGAGCCACCATGAATCGCTCGGCAAGCAGAACGAAGAGAACCCCGAGCAGGAACGAGCCCGTGACGTTTACAGTGAGCGTTCCCCAGGGAAACCCTCCGGCGGTCCGTTTCGATACCAGACCGTCGACCGCGTACCGGGCGAGGGCTCCAGCTGCACCCGCGATCCCGATCCCTACGGCTGTTTTCAATGGCACCTCCTTGTCCCGTAGGAGCCATCAGCCATCCGGCGGTTTCGGCGAGCCCCAGCTCGGTTCGGTCGCCCACCCAGGCCACATATCCGTCGGGCCTGGTCAACACAGCGCTCGTGGCGATGACTGATACTCCCTGCTGATGGAAGAGCAACAAGCCGAGCGCGAGCAGCGGGTCAGGCCCCTGGAGCTCTTCTTCGATCTCGTCTTCGTCTTCGCGATCACGCAGGTCACGAGCCTCATCTCACACAACCAGACCTGGGGCGGACTCCTGCGGGGCCTGCTTCTGCTGGGGGCACTCTGGTGGGCCTGGGGGGCGTACGCCTGGCTGACGAATACCCTCGATCCCGAGGAAGGCGCCGTCCGGCTGGCTGTGCTCGGCGCGATGTCCGCGATGCTGGTCGTGTCGCTCGCAGCGCCGGGCGCCTTCGGCGATGACGGGGTGACCTTCGGCGTCGCTTATTTCGTGGTGCGTGCCCTCCACCTCTTCCTGTACGGGGTCGCAGGCCGCGGCGACCGTGACCTGTTCCGCGCCGTCATCAGGGTCGCCCCGGTATGGATGCTGGCCCCTGCCCTGCTGGTGGTTGCGGGGTTCCTCGACCGTTCGGGGCAGCTGGCGTTTTGGGGCGTCGCGCTGGCGGTCGATTACCTCGGGGTCCTGATTGGCCGCATGCGGGGCTGGCGCATCTCTCCCGAGCACTTCGTCGAGCGATTCGGGCTGATCATCATCATCGCTCTCGGCGAGTCGATCGTGGCGATCGGGCTCGGCGCGGCAGGCCTTCCGCTCGACGCCGGCGTGATCGCAGCCGCTCTATTGGGGATCACCGTCGTCGCATGCCTGTGGTGGGCGTACTTCGACTGGGTGGTGTTCATCGGGCAGGCCAGGCTGGCCGAGGCGACCGGGACCGAGCGGGCTCGTCTCGCGCGAGACCTGTACTCGTACCTCCATCTCCCGATGGTTGCGGGCATCGTCCTTTTCGCATTCGGGTTGAAGACGACTCTTCCCGACGTGGCCGGTTCTCTGCCAACCATCCCGGCGCTCGGGCTCTTCGGCGGGATCGCCCTCTACCTGCTCGCGCACGTCGCGATGCGCTTGCGGCTCGGAGGTGGTCTCGGGCGAGGACGGCCGATCGCGTCGGTCCTTTTGCTCGGGCTGCTGCCGATCGCGAAGGAGGTGTCGGCCCTCGTGGCCCTGGCCACTGCAGCCGCAGTCTGCGTGGCACTGATCACGTACGAGGTGCTGTGGCACAGAGAGTCCCGCGCCTGGATCCGCAGCCGTAGAGGCGCGTTCACCCTGGAGGAGGCTGCTCAGATCCAGGAAAATCGTCGGTGGCGCCGCTAGCGCCTAGCTCGGCCTTAGAGCGTTCCCCACCAAGCCAACGCGGCCACGGCCACGAACGCGAGTGGACCAGGGTGCCGGACCAGCCTGCGAGGTCGCTGGAGGACGACCACGATCGCCAAGACCACGAACCCTGTGAACGAGCTCGCGGCCACGAAGCCGATCCCCCGACAACCCTCGCCGGGCCCGAGGAAGCCACACGTCGCGAGCGCTAACCCCAACACAGCGAACGTGAGTGTCGCGATGTGCCAAGTCACCCGGATCATCGCCCTCGTTGCGTGCGGTCCTCCGAATCGGGACGAAGGTAGCTCGCCGGCAACCAGAGGGCGAACGACGAGGGCTTCACCGACACCGCCGTGGATGGCCGCGGCCAGCAGCGCGATGGCTCCCGCAGCAAGAAACTGGGGGATCACCGTCCATCCTCCGCGAGCCGAGCGATCCCGCTCAAGAGGTCCTTGCGGATCCAGCCGCTGAATACCCTAATGAACGCCCAGTAGGGAGCGAAGCGATGCCGGGCGCGCTCGTCCATGCACAGAACGCGGGTCTCCGTAACGAGCGTGCTGGAGCCGTCTTCTCGCGGCTCGATGCGGATCGTCATGGCCGCCTTGGCCCAGCCGGGCCGGGCGAATGCGTCGAAATCCTCGAGGTCCAGGGGAGCGTGCATGTTGGCCTGCTCGCGGAGAGTCCAGAACCGCCCTGTTGTTCCCGCAACGATCTCCTGTCCGGGCCGTTCGGCGAGGATGGTGAATCCCGAGCGCCTGAGAACATCGCGAACCGGACCCGAAGGCATCCTCAAGCCGCGCATCCGAACGAGCAGTCGAACGAGGATCGAGGAGTCCCGCCCGATGATGTACTGCTCTATCGCACTTGCGACGTTCTCCGACGATGCATGAACGTGGCGGTCGTGGCGACTGCGGTAGTCGACCTCAGGGAGGACCTCGTCGATCAGGGTCCACTCTGCCGTCTTCATCGGCTCTTCCGCGATTTCATGGGGATGACCTGGATCTTCTGCAGCGAAGCAGGGGCGATCGCCTCGCCTCTGCCGAATGCCTCGATGCCGGTATCGACGGCTGAAGCGAAACCACGGAGGGCCTCCAAGCGGCGGTTGAGGAAGGCGCGCTCCTCGGCACTTGAGCCGACCTTCTCGGCCTCCGCGGCCCGGCCGGTCTCGTCGCAGGCTGCGATGACCTGGCGGATGTTCCAGCGGAACCGGCGCTCCATGATCTCCTGCATCACGCGCCAGAAGTCGTCGGCTGCCTGGTAGTGGTCCTTCCGGGAACCGCGTACGGCGACCCGGCGGACCAGATGCCATTCCACGAGGCCGCGGATGTTCGTCGAGATGTTGCTCTTCGACTGCTGCAGGGCTTCCGCGATCTCGTCGAGGGACAGGGGGTGATCCTCGAGATAGAGCACGGCGAAGACGCGACCCTGGAGCTGGGAGAGCACACCGGAGGTGGCCGAGGCCGACCCCATCCCGTCCACGAAGACCTCTCGGGCCCGGTCAAGGGGGCTGTCGGTCATGCTCTATGTTTAGAATATTCTGAACGTTCTTGTCAAGGTCCACCTGGGAGAGCCGCGTAAAGAAACCTTGACATCCTGTCAGCATCGCTTTACACTCCGCATGTCAAGAATCCTTGACATGCGGAGGGAGGCAGGTATGGCGTTCGAGCAGAAGAGCAGCTGGGTTTACCTGGTGGTCAGCGTGGGGACCTTCGTCGCCTACATCAGCATCATCCTCGGAAGAGCGGATGGAGCTCCCCTCAGCGAGGTGTCGTACGTGAGCACGATGCTGTGGACGATCGGCATCGCAATCGGTTTGTCGATCCTCGGTCACATCGCCGTGGCCGTCGCCAACCCCAGCGAGGCCGATAAGAGGGACGTCCGCGACAAGGAGATCTATAGGTTCGGCGAGTACGTCGGTGGGGTCGTTCTGGGTGCCGGCATGGTCCTGCCCCTTGCCCTGACGATGGCGGAGCTCGATCACTTCTGGATCGCCAACGCGATCTACGCGGTCTTCGTCTTGTCCAGCCTGGTGGGAACGACCGTGAAGCTCGTGGCCTACCGGCGAGGGATCTGACCGATGGGGAAGCCGACCAGGGTCACGAACGCGATCCGATCGCTTCGCTTCGCGAACGGGGAGATGACGCAGGCCGATCTGGCCGAGCGCATCGGCGTGACGCGTCAGACGGTCATCGCGATCGAGCAGGGCCGCTACTCACCCTCTCTCGAGATGGCCTTCCAGATCGCCGAGGTATTCAAGGTCCCGCTCGACAACGTGTTCCAGTACCCGGGGGGAGACGCAACATGAAGGCGATCGTTCAGGACGAGTACGGCTCCGCGGATGTTCTCCGATTCGAGGACATCCCAGTGCCGGTGCCCGGCGACAACGAGGTTCTCCTGCGCGTGGAGGCGGCGAGCGCGCACATCGGGGACTGGCATCTGATGATGGGCACGCCGTACGCGATCAGGCTCGGATACGGGCTGCGGCGCCCCAAGCTGAGGGTCCGAGGCATGGATGTGGCGGGTCGCGTCGAGGCGGTCGGCAAGGACGTGACCGAGTTTCAGCCGGGCGACGAGGTGTTCGGTACCTGCAAGGGTTCGCTTGCGGAGTACGCGGTGGCCAGGCCGGACAAGATCGCGCTCAGGCCCTCGAACCTCACGTTCGAGCAAGCTGCGACGGTTCCCATATCCGGCATCGCGGCCCTCCAGGGTCTTCGCGCCTCGGGGAAGGCGCAGCCGGGACAGACGGTCCTGATCGTCGGGGCGGCAGGAGCGGTCGGGACGTTCGCGGTGCAGCTGGCCAAGGCACTCGGCACGGAGGTGACCGGCGTGTGCTCCACCTCGAAGCTGGACCTCGTCCGGTCGATCGGGGCGGACCATGTCATCGACTACACGCGCGAGGACTTCACGGTGTCGGGTCGGCGTTACGACCTCATCCTCGACCTGGCGGGCCGCCGGCCGGTGTCCGCCCTCAGACGCGCGCTCAGCCCTCGGGGAACGCTCGTGATCGTGGGAGGGGAGGGAGGCGGAAGGTGGTTCGGGGGCGTCATGGGTCGCCTCCTGCACGTCCTCCTGCTGTCGCCGTTCGTTAGACAGAAGCTTCGCCCCCTGGCCTCCAAGGAGCGCAAGAAGGATCTGCTCGCGCTGAAGGAGCTGATCGAGGCGGGCAAGGTCACGCCGGTCATCGGTCGGACCTACACGCTGAGCGAGGCCCCCGACGCGCTCGGGCACCTTGGAGGGGGGCACGCCACAGGCAAGGCCGTCATCACCGTCTGAGGCGGCGCAGGAATTGCGGGCTCGGCCTCCGCGTTCCATGAAGCATGAGCCCGAATGACTGGAACACGAGCATCATCGAGGAGTTCCGAGCCAACGACGGCAAGGTCGGTGGACGCTTCGAGGGCAGGCCGCTTCTCCTCCTGCATCACAGGGGAGCGAAGAGCGGCGTCGAGCGCGTGAACCCTCTCGCTTACCAGGCCCTGCCGGACGGCTCGCTGGCCGTCTTCGGCTCGCGGGGCGGATCGCCTCGCAATCCCGACTGGTACCACAACGTCCAGGCCAATCCCGATGTCAGGATCGAGGTCGGAACGAAGACGATCGACGGCACAGCCCGAGTGGCCGAGGGTGAGGAGCGGGAGCGCATCTGGGAGAAGCAGAAGCGCGACATGCCCGGCTTCGCGGACTACGAGAAGCGGACCGAGCGCGAGATCCCGGTCATCGTCATCGAGCCCGTCACGGGCTAGTCTCACCTCGCTTTGGCCAGCTCAGCCGATCCGGTCGGCGAAGCGAAGGAATACCAGGCGTTCCTCCTCGCCAAGCTTGGCGACGACGACCCCGCCGTGGTCCAGTCCGAGACCCCGAAGCTGCTGCGGGAGCTGTTCGACCAGGCCGGGGATGGCATCCGGGCCCGGCCGGCTCCCGGCGAGTGGTCAGTGCTCGAGGTCGCGGGCCACATGCTGGACGGCGAGATCGTCTCCTCAGCCAGGTACCGCTGGATACTCGCCCAGGACGAGCCCACGCTGGTCGGGTACGACCAGGACGTCTGGGTCGAGCGGCTGAAGCACAACCAGGCCGACCCCGAGGTGATGCTGTCGTCCTTCGAGGCGCTGCGCACGGCCAACCTCGCCCTCTGGTCCTCGAGCTCCGAGGCTGAGCGGGCCCGGATCGGGCTTCACGAGGAGCGCGGGCCTGAGAGCTTCGATCTCACCTTCCGCCTCATCGCGGGGCACGATCGGAACCACCTGAACCAGGCTCGCAAGGCCCTCGGGGGCTCCCGAGCCTGAGAATCCGACCGTAACGCCCGGCCCCTCCCGTCCGTATCTCTAGCGAGATCACGACCGACAAGGAGGGTAACCATGCGTACTCGAACACGAGTCCTGCGCGCATCCGTGCTCGTAGGGCTGCTCGGGCTCGGGCTGTTCACGGCCCAGCTCTCCGCCACGGCGGCCACCAACTACGTGCAGCCCGTGTGGTTCACGTGGCTCAAGAGCACCCTGGACGTTCTGATCGTCCCGCCCGAGCACGGCCAGATCTACAACAACTACGGCGCCCTCGGAGGAAGCTCGGGCGGCGTGAACGAGCTCACGCCCTACCAGAACACCTACCTGAGGGCCACGGAGGAGTCGGCCAACGACTGGAAGCAGGCGATCAACACCTACGGCGCGAGCTGGCTATCGAGCGGCCTGACCATCAATAACTACGTGGTCGGACGCGACAACATCCCGCAGTCGGCGCTGACCAACCCGGAGATCGTCGTGACCTCCGACCAGAACAAGGGCCCGATCCTGGGCGTCTCGTTCCGCACGAATCCCTGCATCGTCGACAACTCCAAGTTCTTCATCACGAGCTTCACCGAGATGGACATGTACAACATCAGCGCGCACGAGTACGGGCACTGTCTGGGACTGGACCACTCCTACGGGACCCCGGACGACTCGATCATCACGCATGACGTGATCTACGCGACGTACAGCGACAATCCGGGAAGCGTCGGAACCCACAAGCACTGCATGAGTAACCTGAACGTCAAGGGCCTTGAGCGCGTGTTCGGCGGTCTCTTCGGCCAGCCGAGCGGAGGCAGCATCACGATGGCCTCGACGTCCTACTCACGGATCGTCTGCTAGGTAACAACATCTGAGGACCCGTTCCGGTGCCGGCGCCGCCGTCGGTGCCGGAACGGACTCACCGTTAGGCTTCCACCGTGGGATTCCTCGATCTCGCGGATCGCTCGTGGCCAGTGCTCGACAAGGTCATGGGCGCTCACGTGATCCTGTACCGCGCCACGAACGGGCTCGTCGGCAAACGGTTCCCCGGGGTCCCCGACATGCTTCTGCTCGACCACATCGGGGCCAAGACGGGGAAGAGGCGCACCTCGGCGCTCGTCTACATCGAGGACGGCGAGAACCTGGTGCTCATCGCCTCGAAGGGCGGCCACCCGAGCCACCCTGCGTGGTTCCACAACCTGAATGCCCATCCGGACGTCAGGGTGCAGGTTGGGAGGGAACGCCGCGCCGTGCGTGCTCGCGTTGCCTCAGATAAGGAGCGCGACCGGCTCTGGCCGAAAGCCGTCGAGGCGTACTCCGGCTACGGGACGTATCAGCAGCGCACGGACCGCAAGATCCCGGTCGTCATACTCGAGCCCCGCGAGGCCTGACCCGGGTTCTAGGCCGAAGGCACCGGGCCGTACCTTGCGCATCTGGCCTCGCACCATTTCATCGGAGACTTCACGATCGTGGTCACGACGCCCTTGCCCGTGCCGCCCTCGTTGTTGTTGGTGCTTGGGTTGGATATGCAGCCGGCGCTCGTACAGCCGTCGGCAAAGGCCGCATACGGCAGGCCGTTCGGGCCCATGACAGCGTCTATGAAGTCGACCTGGTAGCCGCACCTGCCGCCCTTGACACAGGCGTAGCGGCGCTCGATCGGGTCGGTGCCGGTCGCGGACAGCGAGGTGAATGTCGGGTTTGCGTCGAGCGCGTTGAAGCTGACGGTGAAGTAGGGGTACCAGGCAACATCGGTGGCGGCTGGTGCGGGGTCGGTGTCCCAGCCGTCGGGGAGGTCGTCGGTTCCGGGGTACGCGATCGCGATCCTGCCCGGATCGCCGACGGTGATCACGGGCATGGTGGCGACGATCCCGGTCGTCGCGACGATGGCAGGACTCCACGTGGTCCCGTTGTCCTTGCTCACGCTGATGTAGAGCTTGCCGTCCTCGTCAACGAAGGACGCGTAGGCGTTGCCCAGGGCGTCCACCGCGATGCTGGGGTCGGTCCAGGGGGTGTCGATGTTGGCGATCGTCCGCTTGGTCCAGGTGAGCCCGTCGTCGCGGCTCACGTAGACGGTCGGGAAGTCTCCACCAAGTGCGGTGGGCAGGTACAGGGTCCCGTCCGGTGCCGCGGCCAGGTGGCCGTGCTGCGCACCCTGGAGCTTGCCGATGTCTTCGTTCGCGTGGACGACGGTGGGCGGCTGCCACGTGAGACCTCCGTCGATGCTGCGCGAGCACATGGCCGCGTAGACCGCGTTCACGCACTGGTGAAGGATGTTGGGGTAGCCCACGGGGGTCAGCACCCTGGGCGTCGCGGACACCATCGTCTGGTGGTCCCACACGACGGTTGGGAAGCATCCGGCAGGGTTAGTGGTCCAGCTCGTCCCGCCGTTGTCTGTGAACGACATGATCGAGCACGTCAGGATCGGCGACATGTGGAACTGGAACACGCGGCCGGTCTTCTGGTCGACGTAGATGTAGGGATCGTTGGTCTCGGGAGGGATGTTGCGACCCCCGACCTTGGGGGAGATGTCGGTCCACGTGGCGCCGCCGTCGATCGACTTGAACGTCCCGGCCTTGAACCCGATGGCCACTCCTCCGGTCGAGTCCGCCTGAGCGAAGTAGAGGTTGCCCGCCGGGTCAACACCCAGGGTCGGCTCGAAAGTCTCGGCCGTGGTGTTGAACGCCGCGCCCACGAACTCGGGCTCCTCTTCGGGTAGCTGGGCCGTTGACGGGAGGGCCACGGCCAGCAGGCCAACGGAGAGACAGAGCCAGATCAGCAGGTTGCGGCGACTACGCGGACGGTTCCTCATGCGGGAGCTCCCTTCGACATAGGCATGGGGAAGGTGTTCGACGGGAACGGCCCCTTTCCTCCCTAAGGGCGCCTAAGACCGGAAAGGGGGAGGATTCCGGGGGGTGGATACGATTCCGACATCCGATCAAAGGAGGCGTCATGAAGCATCTGAGACTCGTCGTTCTGATGGCCGTGGTCGGTCTGTTGGGCGCGGCCTGTGGAGGAGACGGCGGCGGAGGCAACGGAGGGGACGGCGGATCGACCGCCGGAACCGTGACCATGGTCGACAACGCGTTCGAGCCGACGGATCCGACCGTGGCCTCGGGCGACACGCTGAGCCTCGAGAATCAGGGCCAGGCGACCCACACGTTCACTCTCGAGGACGACAGCATCGACGAGCAGGTGGCTGCCGGCTCCACGGCCTCGGTCACGGTCTCCCTCGACCCCGGTTCGTACGGCTTCGCTTGCACACTCCACCCCGAGATGACGGGGACGCTGACGGTCCAGTAGCCGGAAGCTAACGGCCGCCAGCCTCGGCCAGGGCGTTCTCAAACGCGTCGAGGGCGTCCTGGTCGAACAGCACGAAGCGCACGTCGTCCATCCCCGTGTCCGCCGAGGCGACCGCTTCTATCGACACAGATGCGGCTTCTTCGAGCGGGTAGCCGTACACGCCGGTCGAGATCGCGGGGAACGCGACGCTGCGAGCACCGAGCTCGTCGGCGACGGCCAGCGCACGGCGGTGACAGGAAGCGAGAAGCTCGGAGCGATCCTCGCCGGCTGAGTACACGGGCCCGACGGTGTGGATCACCCATCTGGCCGCCAGCTCTCCGGCGGTCGTGGCCACGGCCTCACCCGTGGGCAGCCCGTCAGGGTACCGCTCCGCTCGGATCCGTCTGCATTCCTCAAGGATCGCCGCTCCTCCACGGCGGTGGATCGCGCCGTCGACACCGCCCCCACCGAGGAGCGAGGAGTCCGCGGCGTTGACGATCACGTCCACGTCCTGCTCCGTGACGTCTCCCTGCAACAGGGTTATCCGAGGCATCGTTAGTAGCGCCCCATGTCTCTCAGCCGTTCGTCCGAGATCCCGAAGAAGTGCGCGACCTCGTGCACCACTGTGTGGATCACGGCGCGCCTGACCCGCTCGGGCTCATGCCCGCTCGATCTCTCGATGGTGCTTCGGTACAGGGTGATCCTGTCGGGGAGGGTCCAGGTGTAGTTGTTGCCCCGGTTCGTGAGGGGGACCCCTTCGTACAGTCCCATCAGCCCGGGTGAACCCTTCGGCGGGTGTTCCTCGACCAGGATCTCCACGTTCTCCAGGCGCTCGTGCACCCATCCGGGCAGGCGATCCATGGCCTCTGCCACGAGCTGCTCGAACTCGGCCCGATCGTCCGTCTCAGATCCAGCCATCGAACCAGATCCGAGTTTGCCACTGCTCGTAGGTGAGATGGCTCGAGACGAGGACGGGCCAGAAGAAGACGAACAGCCAGACGCAGACGCCCACGACCAGCCCGGAAGCTGCGAACGCGAGTCTGCGATCGAGCGTCGAGCGGGTGAGATCGCGCAGCGGGTAGACCATCCCGAGCGCGAGGAACGGCGTGATCGGTGTCATGTAGAAGAGGAACAGCGGACGCGCGATGATGAACCACGGCAGCAGCTGGAAGAGGATGGGCAGGAGGATCGCTCCCGGCTGCCATTCCTTGCGCCCGGGCCACACCAGGGCGAGGTAAGGGATGACGAGCAGGGCTCCCCAGAAGAGCGCGGGGCTCCCCATGCCGAGGATCTCCTCGCAGCAGCTCGGGTCACCCTGCCAGTGGTAAGCAACGGGGCGCGCGAGGATCAGCCACTGCCACGCGCTCGACATGTACGGGTGGATCGGCTCGCCCCCCGGCTTGATCGTGTCGAGCCCCAGGTGGTACTCGGCCATGTGGCCGTGATGGCTCACCAGCTCCGCCAGGTCGAAGCTGCGATCGGCCAGCCAGGTGAACCACGGCAAGACGTATACGGCCAGTGGAACGAGGATCAGGGCCACGTAGATCCAGACGCCCTGCTCCTTCAGCGCCCGGCCCAGCGAGTGGGTTAGTCCGGCCTCCTTCCTGCGCGACCGCTCCCACATGACGGCGAGTACGATCGCGGTCAGCAGCGCGAGCAGCCCCGACCACTTGACGGCCAGGGCTGCGCCGAAGGCGGCTCCGGAGAGATGGCGGAACGGCCGCCGCCGATTCCTTCCGTCTTCTTCCTCCGACTGCCTGTCGGCGCGGCGCTTGTCCGCGACCAGAAAGACGAAGCCGAGCACGACGAAGAAGGCCAGGAAGATGTCGAGCATCGCGATCCTCGACTGCACGAACAGTAGGTGCTCCGTCCCGGCCAGGACCGACGCGACGGCCGCCCAAACCCAGGAGCCGAACAGCAGGAAGGCGAGGATCCCCACGAGCGCCACCGTGGCGGTGCCGGCCACGGCCGCGCTGAACCGCCATCCGAACGGGCGGTTGCCGAACACATCGATGCCCCGCGCGATCAGCTGCTTGCCGAGAGGAGGATGCACCCAGGAGCGCTCCGCGTCCTGCTCGAGGTCGCACTCACGGTATGGCTCGCCCGCATACAGGCAGCCGTCGCTCGCGTAGTAGGTCTCGTCGAAGACCTTCTCCGGCGGCCGCGCCAGGGCGTGGAAGCGAAGGGCGCCGGCGAGCAGGGTTACGGCGCCGATGGCGAGCACGGCTTTCCTCGTGGCGCTCAGGGGAGGCCAGGATAGAACCTGCCCGTAGCAATGCCGCTTGCAGGGCTCCTCCGGTCAGTTCTCTTCAGAGAAGGGTCTTCTTGGGAACCCGAAGGCCTCGCCGGTGGAGGTAAGTCGAGTTGCCAACTCGGTCACGATGGCTCCCCGCGCGGCCTCGGCATCTTCGGGGATGGGATCGATGAACAACGCTCCTCCGACTTCGCGGTAGAGGCTAGAGCCCGCCATGTAGCGGCGGCCCCGTCGTTCCCCTTGAGCTTGAAGGAGCCTGGCAGAGACGGCCGCTGCCAGATCGTTGGTTGCCGTGGCGGGGCTAACATCCGACAGACCGCGATAGTAGCCAGCCGTGATGAAGCGTCCGAAGAACGCATCCCAAAGTGCGTTTGCGACCCGGGTGTTGAGGCCTCGATCTTCAGCAACCTCTTCTAAAGCCGTCCAGACCTGCTGCTGGGTTCGCTCTCTCGCATCGAGGGCTCGAATCTGATGAAGATGGGCGGTCATGTGTGCCTCTACGAACGGTGTGACGTCGGCATTGCGATCGAATGCATCGCCCAGACATGCGAAGGACCCGTAGTAGATCTGGAGATTGCGTCCCCACCATTCCTCCAGCGATGTGAACTCGGGTCGCTTGAACCCACCTCGGTACATTGCGAGGGAAGCCAGCACCCGGGCTGCTCGCCCGTTGCCGTCACGGAAGGGATGGATGGCGGCGATGGCGACGTGGAGCCACGCGCTCATGACTGCGGGATGATCGCTGGCCTGTTCCATCCGGCCGCAGGCCTCGTCCACCAGATCGGGGACCTCCTCGGGCTGCGGAGGAGCAAACACTTGTTCGCCGGTGTCCCTGCGGGCCACCTTCGTCGGCCCCGTCCGTAGTCTTCCTGCGCCGTCTCCGAATCTGCCAGCCAGCACCCGGTCGTGAAGCGCGACGATCAACTCACGGTTCCAGGTAAATGAAGGGTCATCCGCGCGTCGAAGCACGAAGGCCATCGCGTCCCGGTAACCCTCGACCAGTGCCCTGTCTTGGTCTGACACCTCCGAGGGTTTCTCGCCGGCCAGGATTCGGCGAACCTCCTCGATCGTGACGGGTACACCCTCCATAGAGGTCGACGCAGCGATCGCCTCCGCTTCGAGCTCGCGGCGAATTCGACCCAGCCAAGTTCGAGGAAGAGGGGTTCGATAATCCAGGCGCTGCCCCCAGGCATCCAGCTCCCTGGTCAGCTCGCCCAGCTTCGTCGTGTTGTAAGGCAAGAGCATGAGCGAATGCTATCACTCAAACACTAGGGATTTAAGGCTGCTACACCTAACCTTTGTCCCTGAGATGCTAGGGATTCATACTATTGCGTCATGGTCGGAACCCTGAGGTTGGTGGGCACACCGATCGGCAACCTGGGAGATCTGTCGGAACGAGCGGGCCGCGCGCTGGCCGAAGCCGACATCGTGGCGTGCGAGGACACGAGGCGGACGGGGAAGCTGCTCGCCCACCTCGACGCGCGCGGCCCGAAGCTCGTCTCCTTCTACGACGCGAACGAGCGCAGGCGAGTTCCCGAGCTGCTGGCTCAGCTTAGGGGCGGCAAGGACGTCGCTCTGGTCTCCGATGCCGGGATGCCGGGCCTCTCCGATCCCGGCTACAGGCTGGTGGCAGCGGCCGTGGAGGCGGGGATCGAGGTCGACGTGGTTCCCGGCCCCTCGGCGGCGATCTCCGCGCTGGTGATCTCGGGGCTGCCCACCGCGAGGTTCTCGTTCGAGGGGTTCCTTTCGCGCAAGGCCGGTGAGCGGCGAACGCGTCTCACCGAGCTGGCGGGGGATCCCCGGACGCTCATCTTCTTCGAGTCCCCGCGCCGGGTTGCGGCACTCGTCGAGCACGCCTGCGAGGTGCTCGGCGACCGTCGAGCAGCGATAGCTCGAGAGCTCACGAAGATGCACCAAGAGGTGATCCGGGGGCGGTTGTCGGAGCTCGCGCAGCGTCTCGCCGACGCAGAGGTGCGCGGCGAGGTCGTGCTGGTGATCGAGGGCGCGAGGCCGTCGGAGATCCGCGACATGGATCAGCTCGGCGACCGCGTCGAGGCGCTAACGGCGGAGGGGCTTCCTCGCCGTCAGGCTGCGGCACGGGTGGCCGAGGAATCCGGGGCGTCGAAACGAGATCTTTACGAGGCGTCGCTCCGGCGTCGGTCCTGATTTGAAAGAATCCGTGACTCTATGAGCGGCGCGAAGCAGGTCTTCTACGTAACGACACCGATCTACTACCCCAACGACGTGCCGCACATCGGCCACGCGTACACGACGGTCGCCACGGACTTCGTGGCCCGCTACCACCGGCTCCGGGGAGAGGAGGTCATGTTCCTCACCGGCACCGATGAGCACGGCAAGAAGGTGCCGCAGGCCGCAGCCGAGCAGGGCCTCGAGCCTCAGGAGTTCGTCGACCAGATGGAGCCCAAGTGGCGCGAGGTGTGGGAGCTGCTCGACATATCCAACGACGACTACATCCGTACGACCGAGTCCCGGCACGAGGCCGCGGTGAAGAAGCTGCTTACGGCCGTGCACGAGAACGGCAAGGACGACATCTACCTGGGCTCCTACGAGGGCCTGTACTGCGTCTCGTGCGAGGCGTACTACACGGAGGACGAGCTCGTTGACGGCAAGTGCCCGATCCACGGCCGGCCCGTCGAGCAGATGTCGGAGGAGAACTACTTCTTCCGTCTCTCCGCGTACCAGGACCGGCTCCTGGAGTACTACGACAAGAACCCCTCGGCGATAGAGCCCGAGGCGCGCAGGAACGAGGTTCTCTCGGTGATCCGCAGCGGGCTCCGCGACTTCTCGATCTCGAGAACGTCGTTCGCATGGGGCGTGCCGCTTCCGTGGGACGAGAAGCACGTCTGCTACGTGTGGTTCGACGCGCTGACGAACTACATCACGGCTGCGGGATACGGTTCGGACGAGGAGCGGTTCGCGCGCACCTGGCCGGCAGACGTCCACTTCATCGGCAAGGACATCCTTCGCTTCCACGCCATCTACTGGCCCGCGATGCTCATGGCGGCCGGCGTAGAGCTTCCGCTGCAGGTCTGGGCTCACGGCTTCCTTCTGGTGGGCGGGGAGAAGATGAGCAAGACCAAGCTGACCGGGATCCACCCCAAGGTGCTGGTGGACCACTTCGGCATGGACGCGTACCGCTATCACTTCATGCGAGAGATCCAGTTCGGGCAGGACGGCAGCTTCTCCTGGGAGTCGATGACCGACCGCTACAACGCGGACCTCGCCAACGGGCTTGGAAACCTCGCCAGCCGCGTGCTCGCGATGATCGGCTCGTACTTCGAGGGCGCCGTGCCCGAGCCCAAGGCCGAGGGCGCCGAGTCAGACCTCCCCGCCGTGGCCGCCGACTCCGCGAAGCGCTACGACGAGCTGATCGATGGGGTCGAGCTGTCGCCGGCTCTCGGCGCGGTCTGGGACCTGGTCGGCCGGGCGAACCAGTACCTGGTCGAGAAGGAGCCCTGGGCGATCGCCAAGGACGAGTCCAGGAAGGAGGAGGTCGGCTCGATCCTCTACGCCTCGGCGGAGGTCCTTCGGATCCTCGCCATCCTGGTCTACCCGATCATGCCAGGGGCCGCCGTCGCGCTGTGGGTCCAGCTCGGCATCGATGAGGGCCTCGAGTCGCAGCGACTGCCGAAGGCCGCGGCCTGGGGTGGGCTCGCCCCCGGGACCATCGTCACGAAGGGCGAGGGCCTCTTCCCTCGTCTGGAGGACTGATCCTGGGTATGGAAGGTCCCGCGATGAGCCTGTTCGATACCCACTGCCACCTATTCATGATGGAGAGCGATCCCTCGCAGGCCGTGACCGAGGCCCGCGAGGCCGGTGTGGACGGGATGGTGTGCGTCGGCATCGACGCCGAGTCGAGTCGCCGCTCCAGGGAGCTCGCCGACTCGCTCCCGGGAGTATTCGCCACCGCCGGCGTGCACCCTCACTCGGCCAACGAGTTCGACGCGACGACGGGCTCCGCGATCGAGGAGCTCTTGCACGATCCTCGCGTCGTGGGGGTGGGGGAGACCGGCCTCGACTATTTCCGGCTCCTGTCCCCGGCGAAGGACCAGCAGCGGGTCTTCCGAGCTCACTGCGGGCTCGGACGTGAGAGCGGCAAACCGCTGGTGGTGCACACGCGGGACGCCTGGGAGGACGTGCTGAAGATCCTGGAGGAGGAGAGGGTCGAGAGGGTGGTCCTCCACTGCTTCTCCGGAGACGCCGCCGCGTCGAGGGAGGCCACGGCGCGCGGGTACTTCTGCTCGTTCGCCGGGGTGGTCACCTACCCGAAGAACACCCACCTGCTTCAGGCCGCCGCCGAGGTCCCTGGCGATCTGCTGCTCGTCGAGACCGACAGCCCGTTCCTGCCCCCTCAACCGCTCCGGGGGAAGGAGAACTCGCCTCCGAACGTGCGCTACGTGGTCGAGGCGCTGGCCGAGGCCCGGGGCGAGGAGCCCTCGGAGGTCGCCGGCCGGACCTCCGCGAACGCCCGCCGGGCCTTCGACCTGCCCTCCTAGCCTCCGGGCAGGACCGCTTTGACCGAGTTGGAGCGCCCTCCGGCGCCTGCTAGGGTTTTGGCTCGTATTGCCCGGCAGCCACAGAGCCGCTGGGTGGGGAAGGAACTCACCTCCGCCCGCTTTAGGACGTGCACGTAAGGTAC
>JBOGVX010000018.1:0-6334 GCA_050693165.1 Actinomycetota bacterium
CGCTCATCACTCGGGACATCGACCTGCTCCAAGAATGCGCGGCGGTGGCAGACGTCGGGACTAACTTCTCAGTCGGCTGCGTGGACGAGGATTACTGGCGTTCCAACGAGCCGGGGACGCCTTCCCCCCAGCGGCGCCTGGATGCGGTCCGGAGGCTGAACGAGGCCGGGATCCCGTGCGGAGTTCTGATGGCCCCCATCGTTCCTTTCATAAGTGATACCGACGAGATGATGGAGAGCACCGTGCGGGCGATCGCTGAGGCCGGCGCCACGCACATTGCCCCCATCGTTCTGCACCTGCGATCCGGCGCCCGGGAATGGTGGATGGCGTGGCTCGAGCGTCATCGACGAGACCTCGTCCCCAGATACCGCGAGCTGTACGGCCAAAAGGCATACGCACCCAAGGACTTCCAGAAGGAAGTGGCAGAGAAGGTCTATGCCCTCGCTCGCCGCTACGGCATCGGTCGCCGCACCTCCAGCTCTAACGCGCGACGGATCTCCGAGCCTCCTCCCGGGCCCGAGCAGCTGCAGCTCGCGTAGGGAACCTCCCTCTGCTCGCCGGTGTAGTCCGGTTGAACGAGCGAGGAGGTGCACCATGACGGGACGAAGAACGGGACGGCTCCTGGTCGTCCTCGGCCTTGCATCGGCGGCGGCATGGCCTGCCGTGAGCGCGACCGGCGGCGGAGGCTGTCACGGCCCGACGACGGAGGGAACGGGGGACACCGTGGCGATGGTGATGGCGTGCTTCGGCCCCAGCGTGCTTCGGGTCGACCCAGGGGCAGAGGTGAGGTTCGTCAACAAGGACGCCATGACCCACAACGTCTCCGCCGCGGGGTGGGGGTCCGAGGGCGACCTGGGAGAGGGCGATGGCTTCACCGCCACCTTTGACGAAGAGGGCACGTTCCCATACGCGTGCATGTACCACTACGGCATGACCGGAGCGATCGTGGTCGGAGACGGAGCCGGTCCCGCCTCCGGGAAGACCATCGGCGTCGACACGATCGACCAGACGCCAGTGGCTGCGGCCGATGCCATCGCCACCGAGCCGTCCGAGAAGTCGCGCGCACTCGGCTGGGCGATCGCAGGTGGAACCGGCCTCCTGGTCGGCGCCGGTGTCACGGGGCTGATCCGCAGACGACGCGTCCGAGCTTGAGGATCGGGGCGGCGAAAAGACGCCCTCTTCAGCTCAGTCTTTCCGCGAGATAGGCGAGCGACTTCGGGTAGCGGTACTCGATCATCATGTGGGTCGCATCGAACAGCTCGAAGAAGTAGCCGGTGACCCCGGCGGCTTCGAGCTCGCGGCGGAACGCTTCGGCTCCGAGGTCGAGGAAGTACTCGTCGCGCTTGCCGGCGTCTATGTAGATGGCGCGCATGGACCGCAGCTCCTCTGCATGCCCTGAGACCATCCGCACGGGGTCCAGCGCGAGCCACCTCTCCCACACCTCGGGGAGGAGGCGTCCTGTCTCTATGTCGAAAGGCAGACGAGGCGTGCCGTCGGGGTCGGCGGAGTATGCGGCTGCCACCCCGTAGATCTCGGTCAGCAGGCCGTCGTCTTCCTTCGACAGCGCCGGCCGACTGTTGAAGTCCTCCCAGAAGCGGTCGTAGGAACCGTCGTACTTGTCACGCAGCACCCGGGCGACCTCCCCGAAGTGGGGCAGGTAGGAGACCTCGTACAGCGTGTCCCCGGCGTGTGTCGCGAACCCTCCCCAGACATCAGGGCGCAGCATCGGCAGGACCATCGCCCCGTAGCCACCGCTCGACTTTCCGGCTATCCCCCGGTGCTCTCTATCTCCATGCGTCCTGTAGCGCTCGTCGACCCAGGGAACGATCTCGTCGCATACATAGGTGAGGTAGTTGCCCGTCCCCGGCGAGTCCAAGTACTGGCTGCCCCCGTAAGACGTCCACGCATCGATCAGCACGACTATGCACGGCGGTATCTCACCCGACTTCATCCCTCGGTCGGCCAGCTCGGGGAAGTTCCGCCTCCAGGGCGAGCGATTCCGCCACATGTCGATCTGTCCCGTGTACCCCTGGATCACGAAGACGCACGGGTATCGACGCTGCGGCTCGTCGTCATACCCGGGAGGAACCAGGACCCACAAGGGCCTCACGTGAGGATCGCCCAGCGGGTTTCCCTCCAGGGCCCGGCTCTCGATCTGGTGCTCGTCGAGCCTGCCCGCAAACTCGCCCCCCCAGGGCTCCACGACTAGCGCTTCCGCCGGAGCTCTGTCTGCCAGCAGGGCGTGTGCCAGTGCCGCCTGAGGTCGGTCTGTCCCTCAGGCATCACGACGAGGTGCGCCGTTCCCGGGCGGATCTCGTGATCGCACCCTGGGCACCTGTAAGCCCTGTCGCCGACGACCTGGCGCACAAGGTATCCCTCGGCCTGCGCCCAGCCGGGCGCGAGGCCGGCCGGCGGACGAGGAGACGGCGGGCCGGAGCGCTCTCTGGCCGAGCCGTGACGTCGTGGCATGCTCCGATCATCCCACCCCCTCGAGGATGAAACCCGCTGCGACCTCCCCCAAGGCCGCCCCCGTGCCGAGATCGTCTCGCTTCATTCCTCTGACCCGGAAAGAGTGATCGCCGCCCTCGACTTCGTGGAGGCTGGCTTTATTTCCGAGGCGCTTGAGAACCCCTTTGAACAGATCCCATGTCGCGAACGGGTCCGCGGTGCCCTGAAGGAAGAGCATCGGCACCTTGATCCCATAGAGGTGGGCGTCGCGTATCCGCTCGGGCCTCCCCGGCGGATGCAGGGGGTAGCCGATCAGGATCAGCCCTGCAGCCCCCAGGTCGCCGTCGGCGACCATCATCGAGCCGATCCGTCCTCCGAGCGACTTGCCGGACACCCACACCTGATCCCCCAGCTCCTGCGCGCGCTCGAACGCGGCTCCCCACACCTGACGCAGCTTCGGCTCGCGGTCGGGCGCCTTCTTGCCCGCTTCCGTGTAGGCGAAGTTGAACCTGAGGCAGCCGACGTCTTTCGCAGTAAGGCCTGCGGCGAACCCCTCCAGTACCGGGTTCGTCATGTTGCCGCCGGCCCCGTGGGCCACTGCAACGACCGGCCCTCCCTTCGGGCCGGATGCGAGACCGGACACGGTTCCGAGCGGTGTCTCTATCTTCATCTCGCGTGTCCGTCCGGCCAAGTCAGCTCTCCCTCAGGCGGCTCAGGATCGCCCTGCGAATCTCCTCGGCGTGCTCCTGGTCCTCGATCTTCTGACCGTACAGGTCGAGGACGTAGAAGGAGTCAACGACCTTGGGGCCGTACGTCGCGACCTTGGCGAGCGACACGTCGAGGTGAAGCTCCTCGAAGGTTCGTGCGAGATCGAATAGCAGACCCAGGCGATCCGCGGCCTCGACCTCGACAATCGTTGCGAAATCGGACGCGTCGTTGATGACCCGGACCTCCGGAGGGACGTCGCTGCTCGGTGCCGGGTAGTGCCCGCGCTTCTCGCGAACCCGGTATTCCAAGGAGAGCCTGCCTTCGAGCGCCTTGCGCAAGGTCTGCCTCACGACGCGCCAGCGGTCCTCGTCGATGTCGCCGTGATACGCGGGCTCGACGACGAATAGGTCGATCGCCACTCCGTCCTCGGTCGTGAACGCCTGCGCGGAGAGGATCGAGAGTCCCGCCAGCGCGATCGAGCCGGACATGCGGGCGAGCAGTCCCGGCCGGTCCGCTGCGACCACCGTCAGATCCCAGGTGCCCGGGCGCCCTCCCTCCCTCGCCAGAGTCCTCACATCCCCCGAGCCGATAGGGGGAGCCACGATCGAGAAGTGCGCAGCGGCATCCCCAGGCGACACCGCGAGCATGTACGGGCGCGGCAGCCGGGCGATGTATGTCTCGATCGCCTCGGTCCTCTCGTTGGACAGGAGGCCGGCCAGCGAACCTACACGTTCCTCGAGCTCTGCGGCGCGCTCAACGTCCATCTCCCGGCGCTCGAGAACTCGCTCGACGCGACCCACCAGCTCGCGAACAAGCCCGAGCCGCCATGGGGTACTGGCGTGCGGGCCGGTCGCTTCCGCGTCGGCGATGGTGAGCAGGTAGAGCATCGCCAGCCGCTCCGGAGTACTGACCCCTGCGGCCACGTCGAGGATCAAGTTCGGCTCCGACAGGTCGCGGCGCGTGGCAGTGTCGGAGAGCAACAGGTGCTCACGGACCAGGAACAGGACCGCGTCACGGGTGGGCTCCGGCACGCCCAACCGGTCGAGCGTTTCCTCCGCAACCCTGGTTCCCACCTCCACGTGTCTCCCCGACCCGACCTTGCCTATGTCATGCAGGAACGCGCCGAGCAGGAGAGCGGCCCGGTCCTCGACGGCCGATGCGGCGGCGTCGAGCGCTTCTTCGCCCGTAGCGCCGCTCAACAGCCTTGCCGCATTCGCTGCAGCTCGCGTCAGATGCACGTCGACCGTGAACCGGTGGTATGGGTCGCGCTGGGGCCTGCAGCGAACAGCGTCCCACTCGGGGAAGAAGGCGGACAGAAGGCCTGCTCTGTCGAGGATCTCGAGCCCGTCAAGGCCATGCTCGCCTTCGGCGAGAAGCTCGACGAAGGACGAGAGCATAAGTTCCGTCCACAGGAAGGGCGCGGCTCCGAGCTCAGAGGACTCCAGGGCGTCCAGCCACTTCGCCGAGGGTGACGTTCGTGCCTTCGCCAGCTTCACCAGCTCCCGAAGGACCTCTTCGGGTGAGCCGGGGGGGCTCCAGTCCGCGTCGTCGGCCACCCGTCCGGGCTCACGAACCCGCTGCATGACCAATCCCCGAACGTGCTCCACGTGCCTGCCGTGCTCGAAGAGTCCACGCATCAGAGCATCCGAAGCGTCGAGGCCGGCTGTGGCATCGAACCCCAGCTCATCGGCGAGATCGGACTGATGCTCCCTGACGAGCCGATCCGTTCGCTTGCCCGCGAGGAGGTGAAGAGCGCTTCGCAGCCGGACCAGGAACTCCTCGGCCTCGTCGAGCCTCTGCCTCTCGTCCTCGCGAACCAGCTCCGGGCTCGCACCCGAGATCGTCACCGCCCAGCCCACGGCATGGACGTCACGGAGGCCCCCAGACCCCTCCTTCAGATCGGGCTCCAGAGAAGTCGAGCACGCTGCCGCGCCATCGTGCCTGAGCGCCGCATCGAGGGCGAGCCGCTCGAGCCAGAGCTCGCGTTGCTTCGACATCGCGGCCTGGAGCTTGCGCACCAGGTCGTCGAACAGCGAGGCGTCACCGGCGATCAGACGAGCATCGAGATGGGCGCAGGCCACGTCGATCCGATCGCTCGCCTCCGCGATGCACTCGCCGACCGTTCTCACGGCGTGTCCGAGCGGGATCCCGGCGTCCCAGAACGGGTAGAAGACCTTTTCCGCGGCGCCGCGGATCCTCTCCGCTCTCCGGTCAGCGTGGAGAACCATCAGGTCCACGTCGGACCCGGGACAGAGGAGATGTCTGCCGTAACCACCGAGGGCGACCACTGAGACTTTCGGGCCCAGATCCTCGGCCAGGGCCCGGACCGCGTCGTCTACCAGACCGGTGCGTCTGCGTGCGGACCAGCGCCCGTGATGACCTGGCGAGTACGCACGCTCGAGTGCCGAGAGGGCCCGGACGAGGCGGTCGACCGGGCCCTCAGCGGGGGGCGAGGGAGAGGAGATCTCAGATGGCGTCCGGACCCATCTCCCCCGTGCGGATCCTCCACACCTGCTCGGCGGGGAGGACCATGATCTTGCCGTCTCCGATCTTTCCCGTGCGCGCCGTCTTGAGGATCGCGTCCACGACGAGCTGTACGTCGCCCTCGTCCACGAGCACCTCGATCTTCACCTTCGGCACGAAGTCCACCTGATACTCCGCTCCGCGATAGACCTCCGTGTGTCCGCGCTGCCGCCCGAAGCCCTGCACCTCGGTCGCGGTGAGGCCGTTGATGCCGATGCTTCTCAGCGCTTCCTTCACCTCGTCAAGCTTGAAGGGCTTGATGATCCCGACGACGAGCTTCATCGTGCTCCCTCCCCGACCGTCGTTGCCTCTCTGACCTTGACCGTACTGGGCGGTGCATGCGTGTCCGTACCCGACCCGACGGAACCGCCCCTGTCGACGAGCGTATATCCGACCTCGGCGTGCTGCGAGAGATCGAGTCCGGTGATCTCGTCCTCCTCGGTGACCCGCAGGCCGGTCACCTTGTCGACCACCCACAGAATGATCCATGTCGCCACGAACGAGAACGCCAGGGTCACCCCAACCGCGATGGCCTGGATCCCAAGCTGTCCCAACCCGGCCACGGAGAACTCGTTTATGGCGGTGCTGGCGAACAGCCCGACCAGCAACGCACCGACGATGCCTCCGACCATGTGCACCCCGACCACGTCGAGGG
>JBOGVX010000019.1:0-2191 GCA_050693165.1 Actinomycetota bacterium
AAGTCCGAGAACCCGTCGATCACCAGAGACGTCTCGGGTGAGGGCGTGCAGCAGGCGCTCCTCAAGATCCTCGAGGGAACCACCGCCAGCGTGCCGCCCCAGGGCGGCCGCAAGCACCCGCACCAGGAGTTCATCCAGATCGACACCACGAACGTCCTGTTCATCTGTGGTGGCTCGTTCGCCGGCCTCGACAAGCTCGTCGAGGGCCGGATCGGCCGCAAGGGTGTGGGTTTCGGCGCGGACGTTCGCAAGACCGCGGAGAAGGACATGGGCGAGATCCTCGGCCAGGTCCTGCCCGAGGACCTGCTCAAGTACGGGCTTATCCCCGAGCTCGTCGGCCGCCTCCCGGTCCTGACTCACGTGCACAACCTCGATAAGAACGCGCTGGTCGAGATCCTCACCAAGCCGAAGAATGCCCTCGTGAAGCAGTACCGGAAGTTCTTCGAGTTCGACGGCGTCGAGCTCGCGTTCGCGGACGACGCCCTGGACGCGATCGCAGATCAGGCGATGCTTCGCGGCACCGGCGCGCGAGGCCTGCGCGCGATCATGGAAGAGGTGCTCTTGGGCGTCATGTACGACCTGCCATCCCGCAAGGACGTGCGCAAGTGCCAGGTCGACCGCCAGACGGTCCTCGACGGCGTGAACCCCACGTTGGTTCCGAAGACCGAGGCCGCGCCCCGCCCCGCTCGCGTCAAGCGCGAGCGCTCCGCTTAACCCTCGCAACCTGCCGAGCTCTCTCAGTTACCCACGCTCTACGTAGGTATCTGAGAGACCTTGGCGGGTCAGCGTCTCTTTGAGCGCGGGTAGACTCGGCGAATGGCCGAGAGGGCGGTGATGGCGCCGGCGTACGAGCCGGCAGAGGTCGAGAAGCGGCGCTATGCGGAGTGGGTCGAGCGCGGCTACTTCCACGCCGAGCCGAACCCGGACCGGAAGCCGTACTGCATAGTCCTGCCACCGCCCAACGTTACGGGCGCGCTGCACATGGGCCACGCGCTCCAGCAGACGCTTCAGGACATACCGATCCGCCGCAAGCGCATGCAGGGGTACGAGACCCTTTGGCTGCCCGGCACCGATCACGCGGGCATCGCAACCGAGGTTCTCGTGGGCCGTCAGCTCATGGAGCAAGGGATCGACAAGGCCGAGATCGGACGCGAGGCCTTCCTGGAGCATGTCTGGGCCTGGAAGGAGAAGTACGGCAACCGGATCGTCGAGCAGATGCAGGCCCTGGGGAACTCGTGCGACTGGGATCGGCTCCGTTTCACCATGGACGAAGGCCTGCAGCACGCGGTGAGGGTCGCATTCGTCACGCTCTACGAAGACGGGCTGATCTACAAGGGCGAGCGGATCATCAACTGGTGTCCGACCGACAAGACGGCCCTGTCGGACTCGGAGGTCGAGCACGAGGACGTGGACGGCGAGCTGGTCACGTTCCGATACATGCTGGCCGGAGAGGACGGGCATATCGACGTGGCCACCACCCGGGTCGAGACGATCCTCGGGGATACCGGCGTCGCCGTTCATCCGGACGACAAGAGGTACAGGGACCTGGTTGGGAAGACCGTTCTGCATCCGTTCAGGCGTGAAGGCATACCGATCGTCGCCGACGAGGCGGTCGATCCGGGGTTCGAGACCGGCGCGGTCAAGATCACGCCGGCGCACGACCAGACGGACTTCGAGATCGCGCAGCGAGCCGGCCTGCCCCCGCTGAACATCCTGAACGCGGACGCTACGATCTCCAACGGGGCTCCCAAGGAGTTCCGCGGCCTCGACAGGTACGAGGCCCGCAAGCGGGTGTTCGCGGCGCTTGAAGAGCGCGAGCTTATCGTGAACGTCGAGCGCCCGTACGTGCACTCGGTCGGACACTGCTACCGGTGCAACAGCGAGCTCGAGCCCTGGCTCTCCGGCGAGCAATGGTTCGTGGCGGTGAAGCGCCTGATCGGTCCGGCGAAGGAGGTGGCCGAGGACGGTCGCCTGCAGTTCTTCCCCGAGCGCTGGCGCGTCCAGTACACGGGCTGGCTCGACAACCTGCGCGACTGGAACATCTCGCGGCAGCTCTGGTGGGGCCACCGGATACCCGTGTGGTACTGCAAGGAGGGACACGAGTTCGCCTCGATCGAGGATCCGACCAGCTGCAAGGAATGCGGCTCGTCCAACATCGAGCAGGACCCCGACGTGCTCGACACCTGGTTCT
>JBOGVX010000020.1:0-3202 GCA_050693165.1 Actinomycetota bacterium
TCGACCGGGTTCTGCTTAAGGATGTCGGTTCCATCGACCTCGATCGTGCCCGAGCTCGGTTCGACCAGACGATTGATCATCTTCATCGTCGTGGTCTTGCCGCAGCCCGAGGGGCCGACAAGAACCACGATCTCGCCCTCGGGAATCTCCAGCGAGAGGTCGTTCACAGCGGGAGCCCTCGCGCCGGGGAAGCGCTTGGACACGTTGCGTAGGGAGATCATCGCTTTGTCCTGAGCCACGGACAGGAAGGTTCCCCGTTCTGCCCCCCGTACGCAAGGTGCGTGAAGGGGATTCCGCTACCATGCCCTCCATGTTCCTGGACGTCTTCTCGGACAATCCGTTCGCCACGAACTGCTGGGCGGTGTCGGCCGACGGCTCCGATGACGCCGTGATCGTCGATCCCGGCTTCGAGCCGGCTGCGATCAGGCAGATGGTTTCTAAGGCGGGAAAGCGGCTTGTGGCCGTCCTGGCCACCCACGGGCACGCCGACCACATCGGCTCCGTTCCGAAGGTATGCGACGCCGAGGTCCCTCTTTACATCCACGAGGCCGACGAGCTGGCCCTCACGGACCAAAAGGGGTGGGGTGCGGGATATCCGCTCGACACCAGCCTGAGGCCGCCGGAGGTCCGAACAGTCACCGACGGCGATGTGCTCGAGTTCGCGGGATTCCGGATCGCGATCATGCACACGCCGGGCCACACTCCCGGGCACGTGTGCTTCCGTACGGACGGGTTCCTGTTCAGCGGCGACCTCGTGTTCCGGGGCAGCATCGGCAGGAGCGACTTCCCCAACTCCGACCCAGACCTTATGGAGAAGAGCCTGCGCGGGTTCCTCGACCTGGCCGACGAGCTTCCCGTCTACCCGGGGCACGGGCCCGAGACGACGGTCGGACTCGAGCGCAAGACGAACGAGTGGCTCCTCCCGCTGACGAGCGAGTGACCGACTTCAACCCGCCCCGCGGCACCCAGGACCTGGTCCCTCCGTTGTCCGACCGGATCCAGCGGCTGCGGGCCGACGCGACGATGCTCGCCCGGACCTACGGGTTCCGGCCGATCGAGACACCCACCTTCGAAAACACCGACCTTTTCGTCAGGGGCGTCGGCGAGTCCACGGACGTCGTCACCAAGGAGATGTACACGTTCGAGGACAAGGGCGGCAGAAGCCTCACGCTTCGTCCAGAGGGAACCGCCCCCGTAGTGCGTGCCTACCTGAACGTTCGCCAGACCCTGCCCACGCCGTTCAAGGGCTACTACCTGGTCCCGATGTTCCGGCACGAGCGCCCTCAGGCCGGGAGGATGAGGCAACACTCGCAGTTCGGCGTGGAGATCATCGGAACAGAGGCGCCTGGTGCGGACGTCGAGGTGATCTCCATCGGCGACGCGTTCTTGCGAGGGCGCGGCATCCAGCGGATGACGCTCCATGTGAACAGCATCGGAGACGACAAGTGCCGTCCGGCCTACCGAGAAGCGCTGATGGCCTTCCTGGAGGAGCGGAGTGACAGCCTCTGCTCCGAGCACAAGGAGAAGTGGCGGGTCAACCCGCTCCGCGTGCTCGACTGCAAGAAGGAGGAGTGCAGAGCGGCGACCGAGGACGCACCCCGGACGATCGACCATCTCTGCGATGAGTGTCAAGCGCACTTCGCGGCGGTCCAGGACGGACTGGCCGAGGAGGGGATCTCCTTCGAGGTCGATCACCGGCTGGTGCGCGGCCTCGACTACTACACGCGAACCGCTTTCGAGTTCGTCAGCGAGGTGCTCGGGCCGACGCAATCGACCCTGTGCGGCGGCGGGCGCTACGACGGCCTGGCCGAGGCTCTCGGCGGCGAGCCGACGCCGGGGATCGGATTCGGGCTCGGGCTCGAGCGCGTCCTGATCGCCGCAGAGGAGGAGGGAGTGGCGCTGCCGGAGCCGGAGGCAGGAGTGTTCGTCGTCGCGATCGGAGATGAGGCCCGAAAGGAAGCCCGCGCGCTGGTTCGGACGCTGCGCTCGGACGGAGTGATCGCTGAGACTGCGTATGAGGAACGGCCGCTGAAAGCACAGCTCAAGATGGCCGACCGCACCGGCGCTCGATTCGCGGCGATCATCGGAGAGAAGGAGCGCGCCGAGGGTGTCGTCACGTTGCGCAGGCTCGAGGACGGCCAACAGGAGACAGTGAAGGTGGGTGAGGTGAGCTCGTGGCTGAAGGCATGAGGACCCACCGCTGCGGCGAGCTCCGCGGCGAGCACGCGGGGCAGACCGTTGCGCTCTGTGGGTGGGTCGCGCACCAGCGCGACCACGGCGGCGTGCTCTTCGTCGACCTGCGGGATCGGGAGGGCTTCGTCCAGATCGTGATCCATCCCGTGGAGCAGCCGGACGCCCACGCGACGGCCTCGCGTTTGAAGACCGAGAGCGTGGTGCGGGTCACCGGCGAGGTCCGGTCTCGCCCAAGCGGCACCGTGAACCCCGAGCTGCCCACCGGCGAGGTCGAGGTGGCGGTAGTGGAGATCCAGGTTCTCTCCGAGGCCGACACTCCGCCGTTTCCGATCGAGGATCGCATCCAGGCCTCGGAGGATCTCCGGCTTCGCCATCGCTACCTGGACATCAGGCGCCCGGAGATGACCCGGGCGCTGCAGCTCCGTCACCGGGCGTTCGCGGCCATCCACCGGTTCTTCGACGAGCGAGGGTTCGTCGAGGTGGAGACGCCGATGCTGACCCGCAGCACACCCGAAGGCGCGCGGGACTTCCTGGTGCCGTCGCGTCTGCAACCGGGGGAGTTCTACGCCTTGCCGCAGTCCCCGCAGCTCTTCAAGCAGATCCTGATGGTCGGCGGGCTGGACCGGTACTACCAGATAGTGCGCTGCTTCCGCGACGAGGACCTCCGCGCGGACAGGCAGCCGGAGTTCACCCAGCTCGATGTCGAGATGTCATTCGTGAACGAGGGGGACGTGCAGGTCCTCATCGAGGAGATGCTCGCGGCGATCTGGCGCGAGACGCTGGAGATCGAGGTCGAAACTCCATTCCCGCGTTTGCCTTATGCCGAAGCGATGCGCCGCTACGGCTCGGACAAGCCCGACCTGCGCTACGAGATGGAGCTCGCAGACCTTTCGGAAGCGTTTCGCGGGACGGAGTTCCGCGCGTTCGCGGGTGCGCTCGACAAGGGCGCCGTCGTCAAGGGTTTCTCCGCGCCGGGCGCAGCCTCGTGGTCGCGCAAGGACCTCGATGG
>JBOGVX010000021.1:0-8887 GCA_050693165.1 Actinomycetota bacterium
GTCGAGGCCTTGCTGCCGTTCCAGGAGAAGGTGCCGGCGGAGTCCTACCGGCAGGGCGAGCGGCTGAAGGTCTACATCATCGAGGTGCGCAAGACCGGCAAAGGGCCGCAGATCATCGTCTCGCGCACCCATCCCGAGCTGCTCAAGGCGCTGTTCGCGATGGAGGTCCCCGAGATCGCCGAGAGCATGGTCGAGATCAAGGGCGTCGCTCGTGAGCCCGGCCACCGCTCGAAGATCGCCGTCACCTCGAACGAGCCCGGCGTGGACCCGGTCGGCGCGTGCGTGGGAGCCAAGGGCTCGCGCGTGCGCATGGTCGTGAACGAGCTCCGCGGCGAGAAGATCGATGTCGTCGAGTGGTCGGACGATCCGGGGAAGTTCGTCGGCAAGGCACTGGCGCCGGCCTCGGTCAAGGACGTGAAGATCGACACGGAGACCCAGACCGCGCTCGTGACCGTGCCCGACTACCAGCTGTCGCTCGCGATCGGCAAGGAGGGCCAGAACGCGCGTCTCGCCGCCCGGCTGACCGGATGGCGCATCGACATCAAGAGCGAGAGCCAGGTGGCTGAGGACCGCGGCCGCCCAGCCGCCCCAGTCCCAACGGCGGAGGCGAAGGAGGAGCCCGAGAAGGCCCCCGAGGAAGCTGCTGAGGAGACCACGACGGCCGAGCCCGCGTCTGAGGAAGCATCGGTGGAGGGTGCGTCGGAGGAGGAGACGGCGGATGAGGCTGTAACCGAGGCCAGCCCGAGCGAGGCTGCGGAGGCTACCAAGACCGAGTGAATCGCTCCGAGCCCGAACGAAGCTGCTTCGTATGTCGTCGGCACCGTCCGAAGCCGGACCTGCTGCGGATAGTCCGCTCGCCAGAAGGTGGAGTGAGTGTCGACCCCACCGGCAAGTCCGATGGCCGAGGGGCCTACGTCTGCAAGGACGATCCGACCTGCGGGAGGGCTATCACCCGCAGGGGAGCCCTGTCGAGGAGCTTGCGCGTGGCTCTCGGACCGGACGATTTGGCTAGGCTAGCTGCGGAGATCGAGAAGGAGTCCATCCAAGCATGAGGATCCACGAGCTCGCGAAGGAGCTCGGCGCAAAGAGCAAGGAGCTCGTCGAGGCCCTGGGAGAGATGGGTTACGAGGGCCTGACGGCCTCTTCGAGCGTGCCCGACGAGGCGATCCCGAGGCTCAGGGCCTCGGGCGGCAAGGCCGTGCCCGCCGGAAAGCCCAAGGTCGTGACGGAGCAGCAGCTCCCCAGCAGGCCTCGCCCCAAGCCGAAGCCCAAGGCGAAGGCTGCCAAGGCCGAGCCCGAGAAGCCCAAGGCTCCCGAGAAGGCGGAGGAGCCGGCCACCGCTCCCGAGCCGGAGGCCGTCGTAACTCTGCCCGAGGCTGAGCGGACCGCCATCCGCATCCCGCGGGGTTCCACCATCAAGGACGTGGCCGAGAAGCTCGGCGCCGACGCGATGGAGCTCATCAAGAAGATGTTCGAGGCCGGAGAGATGGTGACGATCACTCAGTCGCTCTCGGACGAGGCCATCGAGCTGATCGCGCAGGACCAGGGTGTCGCGGTCGAGCTCGTCGCTCCCGAGGAGGACGAGCCGGACCTCGTCGTCGACGCGATCGACCCCGAGAGGCTGACGCAAAGGCCTCCCGTCGTCACCGTCATGGGACACGTCGACCACGGCAAGACGAAGCTCCTCGACGCGATCCGCAAGACCGACGTGATATCCGGCGAGGCCGGGGGGATCACGCAGCACATCGGCGCTTACCAGGTTCGCCAGAACGGGCAGCTCGTGACGTTCATCGACACGCCCGGTCACGAGGCGTTCACGGCGATGCGAGCCCGAGGCGCCCAGGTCACGGACATCGCCGTGCTGGTCGTGGCCGCCGACGACGGCGTGATGCCGCAGACGATCGAGGCCCTGGACCACGCACAGGCTGCCGGCGTCGCCATAGTCGTCGCGGTCAACAAGGTCGACAAGCCGGAGGCGGATCCGGTCCGCGTGCGTCAGCAGCTTGCGGAACGCGGCATCCAGACCTCGGAGTGGGGTGGGGACTACGAGTTCGTCGACGTCTCCGCCAAGACTGGCCAGAACCTCGACAAGCTCGTCGAGACGATCCTCGTGGTCGCCGAGCTGCACGAGCTCAAGGCAGACCCCGTGGCTTCGGCTCGCGGCGTGGTCGTCGAGGCGCACCTCGACAAGGGACGCGGTCCTATCGCGACCGTACTCGTGCAGCAGGGAACGCTGCGGGCGGGGGACGCGATCGTGTCGGGCGCCACCTTCGCTCGCGTACGAGCGATGCTCGACGAGCACGGTCAGGCGCTCGATGATGCCGCCCCCGGTCGGCCCGTGGCGGTGCTCGGCTGGTCGCGCGTTCCCGAGGCCGGCGACGAGTTCCAGGTTCTCGCCGACGAGCGCGAGGCGAAGCACCTGGCTCAGGAACGCGAGACCAGGATGCGTGCCGCGGAGCTCGTTGCGACCAAGCCCGCGATCAAGCTCGAGGAGATCCTGCGGAGCGCGCCGGAGGGTGAGCCGGCCGAGCTCAAGATCATCCTCAAGGCCGACGCCCAAGGTTCGGTCGAGGCCGTCGAGGACGCGCTCAACAAGCTCTCCACGGACGAGGTGCAGGTCCGAGTCCTTAGAAGCGGCGTCGGCGCTGTAACCGAGAACGACGTCAACCTCGCGCAGGCGTCAGAGGCGATCGTGATGGGGTTCAGCGTCCGCCCGGACGCGAAGGCTCGCGAGGTCGCCGAACGCGAAGGGATCGACCTCCGGCTCTACAACGTCATCTACCAGGCGGTCGACGACGTCAAGCAGGCCCTGTCCGGGATGCTCACGCCGGAGGAGAAGGAGGCCGAGCTCGGCACCGCCCAGGTGCGAGCGACGTTCAAGGTGCCGCGCATGGGCGTGGTCGCCGGTTGCTACGTCACGAAAGGCACGCTCACCCGAGGGAACAAGGCCAGGCTGGTGCGCGACGGCGCGGTCGTGTACGACGGTCGCATCGAGACCCTCCGCAGGTTCAAGGACGACGTCCGCGAGGTGGCCGAAGGCTTCGAGTGCGGTGCCGGCCTCGAGAACTTCCAGGACTTCAAGGAGGGCGACATCATCGAGGCCTACGAGGTCCAAGAGGTCGCCCGCTCGCTCTGACGCCCGGGGGTAAGGTGAATCGATGCTCGTCGCGCTCTCCGCGTTCGACCTTCGCATCCCCGGATGCACGTCTCTCAAGGAGAAGCGGAGCGTGGTGAAACGCCTCACGCAGGGCATCCGCGGGAAGTTCAACGTCGCGGTAGCCGAGGTCGATCACCAGGACCAGTGGCAGCGCGCCACAATCGGGGTGTCGGCCGTCGCTAGCGAGGGCTATCACCTGAAGAAGGTCGCCCACGAGGTCGAGCGGTTCGTCGCTCGTCAGCCCGCCGTCGAGATCATCGAGCACCGCATGACGCTTCACTCGCAGGAGGACTGATCGTGCCGGAGGGCAAGCGAACCGACCGGGTGGGGGAGGAGTTCCGCGAGATCCTCGCCGAGGAGATTCCGAAGCTCAAGGATCCGCGGGTCGGGTTCGTTACCGTGATCGGCGTGGACGTGGCGCCGGACCTCAAGCGGGCGCTGGTCCACTACTCCGTGCTCGGCGAGGAGCGAGACCACAAGGCGACTCGAGCAGCGCTTCGCTCGGCGACCGGGCATCTCCGCCGGGTCATCGGACGAGAGGTGCGTTTGAGGGTCCTGCCGGATCTCGAGTTCCATGAGGCCGACACGGCGAACGCCGATAGGGTTGATGAGCTGCTGAGCAAGATCAAGGAGGAAGATGCTGGATCCTGAGACGCTGGACCGCGCGGCCAAGGTCCTCGTGGATGTTGACGAGGTAACGCTGGCCTGCCACGTGAACCCGGACGCGGACGCGATCGGCTCGATGCTCGGTATGGGTAACCACCTGCGCGGCCGGGGAGTGAAGGTGTCGGCAGCCGCGCCGAACCGGTTCGAGGACCTACCGCGCTGGGTGGAGGCGCTTCCGGGCCACGATCTGCTCCTCCCGCCGGGTCAGCTGCCGAAGGCGCCCAAGGTGGTCGTGACCTTCGATGCGGCCGACCTACAAAGGCTCGCCGGCCTCTCGCATCTCATCGAGAAAGCCGAGACCTCGATCTGCGTCGACCACCACCGCACCAACCCGGGTTTCGCCACGATCAACCTGATCGACGCGGATGCGTCTTCGACCGCAGAGCTCGTTTACCGCTTGATCGAGCACATGGGAGATGAGGTCGACGCGGACGCCGCAGCGTGCATCTACGCGGGACTCGTCACGGACACCGGGCGTTTCCAGTACGAGTCCGCGACACCGGACGTCCTCAAGCTTGCAGCCAAACTGAGGGAGCGGCCGTTCGACCACGCGAAGCTTGCTCAAGTGCTCTATGCGGACGGCAGCGTCGCCTACCTGAAGCTGCTCGGCATCGTCCTCGACCGCGTGTCGCTGGTGCCGGAGGCGAACCTCGTATGGACCTACGCGACGCGGAAGGACCTCGCCGACGCGAAGGTGCCGATCCAGGAGACCGACGACTTGATCGACATAGTTCGCCTCGCGCGGGAGGCCGATGTCGCGGCGGTCCTGAAGGAGCAGAAGGCCGGCGGCTTCAAGGTATCGATGCGCTCGCGCGGAGACACGAACGTCGCTGAGATCGCCGAGGCGTCCGGCGGGGGAGGTCACCGCCTCGCTGCGGGCTACACGGCCAAGGGCTCGCTTGAGGAGGCCTCGCGGGCGCTGATCGAGGCGCTGGTGCAGGTCAACCCCGCCTCAGCGGCTTTCTGACCGGTCGTGCTCGACGGACTGCTGCTTGTAGCGAAGCCAACCGGCGTCACTTCTCACGATGCCGTGAACACCGTTCGTCGAACACTCGGCATCAAGAAGGTCGGCCACGCGGGGACGCTCGATCCGATGGCATCCGGGCTGCTCATCATGGGAGTTGGCCGCGGTACACGGCTTTTACGGTTCCTGGCGGACCTGAAGAAGGAATACGAGGGAACCGGCAAGCTTGGGGTCGAGACCGACACGCTCGACGCCGACGGGCAGGTGACGAGGATCAGCGAGGTCGATGTCAGCGAGTCCGACCTGACCGTCGCCATGAAGGCCCTCACCGGCGAGTTCGAGCAGACTCCCCCGGCGTTCTCCGCGGTTCAGGTCGGAGGCGAGCGTCTGTACAAGGCCGCGCGGCGCGGAGAGCCCGTCGAGGCTCCACCCCGCCCCGTTCGTGTGGACGCGTTCGAGCTCCAGAGCTACACACCTCCCGACTTCGACTTCCGTGTCGTGTGCTCGTCCGGAACATATGTGCGCTCGCTCGTGGCCGACGTCGGCACGAGCACCGGGCCCGGCGCCCACCTCACGCGCCTGGTCCGCACCCGCATCGGCCACTTCAAGCTGTCGAGCGCGACAAAGCCCGACGACATCGCGGACCCGCTGCCGCTCGAGATGGCTGTCGCTCACCTGCCCCGACTCGACCTCACAGAGGACGAGGCGATCGCGGCACGCCACGGCAGGCCTCTGGGCCCGCCTGATGGCCCAGGCTTCCACGCAGCCGTCGACCCCGACGGACGCCTCGTCGGCATCTACAAGGACTGCGGCACAAAGGCATGCCCGGAAGTCGTCATCCCGGCGTAGGCCTCAGCTAGCGCGAAGCTCTGGTCCGTCGCGCGATAGCACTCTTCCCGTTCGGCTCACGAACTCCAGCCCGTCGGGCGGCCGTCCCCGGATGGTCCACCCACCGTCGTGCACCCTTCTGTGGTGGCTCCCGCAGAGCAGCGTCAGGTTCTCCAGAGTTGTCTTCCCGCCGTCCGCCCAATGCTGGATGTGGTGAGCGTGAAGGAACCAGCTCGATCCGCATCCGGGGAACGTGCATCCACGGTCACGGAAGCGAAGCATCTCCAGCAGGTGCTCGGTCACCGTTCGGCCTTGAGATGCGAGAGCGACCGGCCTGCCCTTGCTCTCCAGTGCGAATAGCACCTTCGCCTCGCAGGCCATGCGCCGGACGGCGTCATCCGAGAGACGCACGCCGCGGGAAGTCTCGGCTAGGCGCCTACGTCCATCGCGCTTTCCGGTCAGCACGTTCGCGTCGGTGTGAACGACGAGTGTCGGCGCACGGGACCCTTGGCCGGAGCTGGTGACCAGAGCGACGACTGCGTCCACGATCCGAGCTCCTCGCCGGTCTTCTACATCGTCCTCGACCTCGATCTGCTGGGCGGCGGCCTCGACGGCTGCTTGGAAGGCCGCGCCCTGTTCCCTCGCCATCGTGAGATGGGCTTCCAGGAATCGACCTTCGTCATCCCAGCTCATCCACCCGGACCGCATCGCATGGTCTCGGGTGGCCTGGCGTCTCGTGACCTCACGCTGGCGCAGGTGTTCGAGCCGCAGCTCGCCGGGGCTCATGCGCCCGCCACGCTCCGACCAGAGGGAATCGGTTTCCGAACTCGCGAACCTCGTGAGCCAGCGCACTTGATCCCAGGACAACCGACCCCCGGCGAGGGCGCGTCGGATGTCGGGCAGCGCTCTCAGCGCCTTCGCCACCCGCACCCGTTCCGCCGCCAGAGAAGCCGGGATCTTTTGTCACGCCGCCATCTCGGAGGCCAGGTCGGGCACCGTGGGATCTTCGGGCCATTGCTCCTCCGCAGCGGAAACGGCTTCGAGCAACCGAGCAGTGAGCGCGCGCATCTCAAGCTCCAGCGCGTCGACCACGGCCAGTGGATCGCGGGCGTCGACTTCCATCGATGTGATCTTAGAGGGGGGGTCTGACATGGAATGGTCGTCGAGATCATGTTCGGCTCGGGCGTCTCGGTCGGTGTGGTTATCCCCTTGTTGATCCCGATGTCCGGCATCCGCGTGGGAGCTACCGTCTGGACGCTCGTCGTCGGAGACGTCCTCGGCTTCGGCCTGGGCGCGCTTCTCGCGCCTTCGGATACGCTCGGCTCAGATGGAGATCGTTCAGGGGTCCTCGTCGCTGCCGCTCCAGGAGGAGTCGGCCATCACGATCGGCTTCTTCGACGGCGTGCATCGCGGCCACCAGGCCGTGGTCCGTCGCGTCGTGGACGTGGCCAAGGAGCTCGGCCTCCGCTCGGTGGTGGTCACGTTCGACCGCCACCCGCTCGCGACCCTGTCCCCCGGAAAGGTCCCGCCGCTCCTGACGACTCTCAAGCGCAAGGCCGGGTACATCGAGGAGCTCGGCGTGGACACGCTGTTCGTGCTCGAGTTCACAGAGGAGGTCTCGCGGTGGAGCCCCGAGGAGTTCGTCGAGCGGGTCCTCGTGAAGGGCCTCGGGACGCGCCACATCTCGATCGGCACGAACTTCACGTTCGGCCACAAGGCCGCCGGGAACTTCCAGGTGCTCGCCGACCTCGGCGCGGCGAACGACTTCACGGTTGAGCCGGTCGCCATCTTCAAGGTCGACCACCGGCCGGTCTCCTCGACCTCGATCCGGGAGGCCCTTTCCGAGGGCGACCTCGTCTGGCCCGAGAACGCCCTCGGAAGGCGGTACATCGTCGAGGGCCAGGTGGTCCAGGGCGCCGGCAGAGGACGGGGCCTGGGCTGGCCCACCGCCAACCTCCGCACGCCGGACGGCATCCTGCTGCCCGGCAGGGGCGTCTACGCGGGCCTCGCCATCGTGGACGGCAACACCCACCCGGCCGCGATCAACATCGGGATCAACCCCACCTTCGGGGGAGAGCCGCTCCACCTGGAGGCCCATCTGCTCGATCTCGAGGGCGATCTGCTCGGCAAGGTGCTCGCCATCGAGTTCTGGGAGCGCCTCAGGGACGAACAGCGGTTCGACTCCGCGGAGGCCCTGACCGACCAGATCGAGCAGGACGTCGAGAGGACCAGAGACCTGCTTGCCGCTCGGGGAGCGTGAGGGTCCCTGTGATACTCTCACCTGCGAATTGACCCTCACGAAGGACGCAAAGTCCCAGCTCATCGGCGAGTACAAGCGTGCTGAGACCGATTCTGGATCCCCCGAGGTCCAGGTCGCGATCCTGAGCAAGCGGATCGAAGAGCTCACCGCCCACCTCAAGACCCACGGGAAGGATCACCACTCCCGGCGAGGTCTGCTGCAGATGGTTGGGCGCCGCCGTCGCCTTCTCGAGTACCTGAAGAGGAACGACGTCGAGCGCTACCGGACGCTGATCCAGCGGCTCGGACTCAGGCGCTAGAGAAGGAGGGCCCGAAAGGAACCATCGTTTCCAGGGAGCGGGCGACCGCGAGTCAGTTCTCAGTCGCGGACCCCGGAGGACGGCTTCAAGCTCTGCCGGTCACCGAGGCCCACCACTGACAACTGGCCCGCCCCTCGCTCCCCCTATCAGGAGGAGCAATCATGAAGGAAGCAATCAAGGCCACACGTAACATCGGTGGGCAAGACCTCACGTTCGAAGCAGGAAAGCTCGCGCAGCTCGCGCACGGATCCGTCCTCGTCGCTCTGGGGGAGACCGAGGTTCTGGTCGCTTGCACCAGCGGCGCGGCTCGGGAAGGCATCGACTTCTTCCCGCTCACGATCGATGTCGAGGAGCGGATGTACGCGCGCGGCAAGATCCCCGGCAGCTTCTTCCGTCGCGAGGGACGTCCGTCCGAGACGGCGATCCTCACCGCGCGCTTGATCGACCGCCCGCTGCGGCCCTCCTTCCGCGAGGGCTACCGCGACGAGGTGCAGGTCGTCGTCACGGTCCTGTCGGTCGACATGGAGAACCAATAAGACATCCCGGCGATGAACGCCGCGTCACTCGCGGTCGGGATCGCGGGCCTGCCGTTCGACGGACCCGTCGGCTCGGTCCGACTCGGGCTGATCGGCTCGGACTGGGTCGTGAACCCCACCTTCCAGGAACTCGAGGAAGCCACGTTCGACATCGTCGTCGCAGGCTCGAAGAACGAGC
>JBOGVX010000022.1:0-10729 GCA_050693165.1 Actinomycetota bacterium
CAGGCCGAGACAGTGCTGCTCGGGCTCGTACGCGGAGGCGGGCTCGAGGTACTGGCCGGCATGCCGCCTGTGGCTTCGCTTCCTCCGCTGGGTCTGCCGGCCGCGAGGCCGTTGATCGAGACCACGCGTCAGGAGATCGAGGCGTTCTGCCGCTCGCTGCGCCTCCGGCCCAGGGAGGACGCGACCAACCGCGACCCGCGCTTCCTCCGCAACCGCATCCGCCACAAGGTGCTGCCCCAGCTCGAGAAGGTGCTCGACCGGGACCTGCGCTCGACCCTGGCGCGAACCGCCGAGAACGTCCGCGGGGACGTGGACTTCCTCGAGGGGCTCGCCTCGGACGCGGCCGCCAAGGTCGTCGAGGTCCGCGACGTGGAGATCCGGCTCTCCGCGGAGGGGCTCGACGCCCTGCCCACGCCGATCGCGGCGCGAGTGGTCCGTCAGGCGGTTCGCCTGGCCGCCGCGGTCTGGGGTGACTGGGGGGATGACGTCACCGCCGCGCACATCTCGGCGATGCTCGACCTGGCGCGCGGGCGTCCCGGAAAGAAGCTGGACCTCCCCGGCGATTTGAGGGCCGAAAGGAATAGGGAGTATGTTCGCGTTTCTCGTTCTTCCCCGGGGCGGCGGACAAAGGGGGAGCGATGAGCACACGGGCGGGCCAGCAAAGCGAGCAGGAATCGACGGCAGCTACACTCCTCAGCCACGTGGCCGAGTTCGAGCAGGACATCGAACAGATCCTTATCAGCGGCGACGACGTCCAGGCCAAGATCCGCGAGCTCGGCGACCGGATCACCGAGGACTACCGCGGGCGCGACCTGCTCCTGGTCGGCGTTCTCAAGGGCGCCTTCGTCCTGATGGCCGACCTCTCGAGGAACATCCGTCTGCCGCTGCAGTTCGACTTCATGGCCGTTTCCTCGTACGGCGTGGCGACCAAGACCTCCGGCGTGGTGCGGATCATGAAGGACCTCGATCGCGACATCGAGGGCAAGGACGTGCTGCTGGTCGAGGACATCGTCGACTCGGGCCTCACGCTCGCCTACCTGCTTCGGAACCTTCGCGCCCGCAAGCCGGCCAGCCTCGAGGTGTGCGCGCTCCTTCGCAAGCCGGAGGTGCAGCAGGTCTCGCTCGACATCAAGTACAAGGGATTCGAGATCCCTCCGGTGTTCGTTGTCGGCTACGGTCTCGACTTCGCCGAGAAGTACCGCAACCTCCCCTACGTCGCGACGCTCAAGCCCGAGGCCTACGCCGACATAGTCAGCTGAGCCAAGGTCTCTCGGATACCCACGTCCAGCGTGGGTAACGGAGAGAGCTCGCCATCCCGGGGAACGGTCGGGGAGATTCTGTTCTGAAGGGCGCGTGCTACCCTTTCGTCAGGTTCGCGCGGCCGCGCGCGCACGGGAAAAGGAGCTCCCCTCACGAAAGGCGATCCGAAAGTCCGCAGGCTTCTTCGCGGTCCGCTCGTCTATCTGGCGGTCGTTGGACTCGCGCTGTGGCTCTTCGCGACGTTCAGCCGCCCCGATAGCGCTCCCCACGAGCTGACCTACACGCAGCTCGAGACCCTCGCCAAGAGCGGAGACGTCGAGACCGCGATCCTCACTGACGAGGAGGTCCAGGGCGAGCTGGCCAGCGGCGAGCCATACGTATCCAGCTACCTCACCGAGTCCGGCGATGAGCTCGTCGCGATTCTGCAGGAGTCCGGCGTCGAGGTCACGGTCGACCCGCAGAAGGGCTCGACGATCGTCAACGTGCTGCTCAACCTGCTTCCGATCCTGCTGCTGCTCGGGATCTTCCTGTTCATCTTCCACCAGGGCCAGGGCGGCGGTAACCGGGTCATGCAGTTCAGCAAGTCGAAGGCGCGACAGGTCACAAAGGACACTCCGAAGACGACGTTCGAGGACGTCGCCGGCGTGGACGAGGCCGTCGAGGAGCTCCGCGAGGTCAAGGATTACCTCGAGAACCCCATCAAGTTCCAGGCGATGGGCGCGAAGATCCCGAAGGGCGTGCTGCTGTTCGGTCCGCCGGGCACCGGCAAGACCCTGCTCGCTCGCGCCGTGGCGGGGGAGGCGGGCGTTCCGTTCTTCTCGATCTCCGGGTCTGACTTCGTCGAGATGTTCGTGGGTGTCGGGGCCGCGCGCGTCCGCGACCTGTTCGAGCAGGCGAAGCAGAGCGCTCCGGCCATCATCTTCATCGACGAGATCGACGCGGTCGGACGGCACCGCGGCGCGGGTCTCGGCGGCGGTCACGACGAGCGCGAGCAGACCCTGAACCAGCTCCTCGTCGAGATGGACGGCTTCGACGCGAAGACCGGCGTCATCCTGATGGCCGGGACGAACCGCCCCGACATCCTGGACCCGGCGCTGCTCAGGCCCGGTAGGTTCGACCGCCAGATCGTGGTCGATCGCCCCGATCTCGAGGGCCGGCGGGGGATCCTCAAGGTCCACGGCCGCGGCAAGCCGCTCGATGCCGACGTCGACATCGATGTCGTTGCGCGTAGGACCCCAGGCTTCACGGGCGCGGACCTTGCCAACGTCCTGAACGAGGGCGCGCTGCTGGCGGCTCGACGCGGCAAGAAGACGATCACGATGTGGGAGCTCGAGGAGGCCATCGACCGCGTCATGGCTGGCCCGGAGCGCAAGACCAGGCTGATCTCGGATCGCGAGAAGCGGATCATCGCGTACCACGAGGCAGGCCACGCTCTCGTCGCGCACGTCCTGCCCAACGCGGACCCGGTGCACAAGATCTCGATCATCCCCAGAGGCCGCGCGCTCGGCTACACGCAGACCCTTCCGACCGAGGACAAGTTCCTCGTGACGCGCTCGGAGATGGTGGACGAGCTCGCGATGCTGCTCGGCGGACGCGTCGCCGAAGAGATGGTGATCGGCGACATCACCACCGGCGCGCAGAACGACCTCGAGCGGGCAACCAAGATCGCCAAGGGGATGGTCACCGAGTACGGGATGTCGGACACTCTCGGGCCACTGACTTTCGGACAGCGCCAGGGTGAGGTCTTCCTCGGCCGTGACATCTCCGCGCAGGCCGACTACTCGGACCAGGTCGCGTTCGAGATCGACACCGAGGTCCGCAGACTGATCGATGAGGCGCACGACGAGGCGTTGGAGATACTCGAGGGCGAGCGTCGCAAGCTGGACGAGATCGCCGCGGCGCTGATCGAGCGCGAGACGATCGAGAAGGAAGACCTCATCAACATCCTCGATGGCATCAAGAAGCGGGCCGTCAAGAACGGCCAGAAGCGCGGGGCCGGGATCGCGGTCGCCCGCCGCAGCGTCGGACGGACCAAGGGAAAGCGTGACCCGCTCAGGTAGGGATTTCGACGCCCAGAAGGTCGAGCAGGGCGTCAGCCTGATCCTGGAGGGGATCGGCGAGGACCCCGGGCGCGACGGCCTCAAGGACACTCCGCGTCGGGTCGCCGAGATGTATCGGGAGGTGTTCTCGGGCCTGCACGAGGATCCAGAGGCCGTCGTCGATGCAGTCTTCGATGTTGCTCACGACGAGATGATCATGGTGCGCGACATCGGCGTCGCTACATTTTGTGAACATCACTTGATCCCGTTCACCGGAAAGGCGCACATCGCCTACGTGCCGGGGGAGGACGGCCGGATCACCGGGCTGTCGAAGCTCGCCCGGCTCGTGGACGTGCTGGCCGGCAAGCCTCAGGTCCAGGAGCGGCTCACCACCCAGATCGCGGATGTGCTCGAGGCCGTCCTCAAGCCCCGCGGCGTGTTCGTGGTCATCGAGGCCGAGCACCTGTGCATGTCGATGCGCGGGGTGAAGAAGCCGGGCTCCGAGACCGTTACCTCGGCCGTCCGCGGCGTGTTCAAGACGGACGCCCGCACCCGCGCCGAGGCCATGGGCCTCATCCGCAACTCTCGCGGGTAGCACCAGGGCCGCCCCCCTTCCTGCGGACTTGGATTCTACCCGTGTGATGTCAAGGTTTGGTGGCCGAACCTTGAAGAGCCCCATGTGGGCTTGAAAATATACGCCTGAAATTCAAGGTTTGAGCCTGTATGCTTCAAATTATGGATCTAGAAGCCTTCGGGGCCAATCCCAACGGGGTGCTGGTGCCGATCTCCGGGACGGATCCTCGCACGGGCACCCAATTTCGGCACAAGGCCTTCCTCCCTCACCCCCTCCCTCGCGAGGTGCCAGAACTTAGCGCCGAAACATGGGCGCCTGTTAGTCAGGCCTCTGTCGCCCTAGGTCGGCTCGACCAAGCGGGGCACCAGGTGCCTAACCCTGGGCTTCTGCGCCGGCCCTCGATTCGGAGGGAAGCGGTCAGCACATCTGCTCTTGAGGGTTCGTTCGCGCCGTTCCAAGACGTCTTAGAGGCTGACGTCGCGGAGGAGGAGTCGGAGGCGTCCCCTGCTGTCAGAGAGGTGCTCAATTACGTGGAGGTCGCGGAACTAGCTCTCGACAGAATCGGGCTGCGTCCCATCAGCGTCGGAATGCTGAGTGAACTACACGCGATCTTGGTCCGAGGGACGCCTGGAGACTCTCAAGACGCGGGACGGGTCCGCGAGATCCAGGTCGTGATCGGCCCGGAGGGCAGTCGGGTTGAAGACGCGAGGTATGTGCCACCTCCTCCAGGTGACCAGCTCGTGTCGGGACTCTCGGATTGGGAGTCTTGGATCCAAAACGAGGGTATCGATCCGGTCGTAGCAGTCGGACTCGCCCACTATCAGTTCGAGGCACTGCATCCATTCGATGACGGGAACGGTCGCCTCGGGCGCCTAGTAGTAGTCCTTCAACTGATTCGTCGGGGAGCTCTCCACGAGGGGCTCCTCACTATCTCCACATGGCTTGAGCAGCGCAGAAAGGAGTATCAGGATCACCTCCTTCGGGTTAGTCAGACTGGCGACTTCGACCCGTGGGTACGCTTCATGGCCCAGGCCTTGAGGGCGGGGGCTGAGGCAGCAATTGACCGCATCGCGCGACTGCTAGAACTCCAGGACATGCACCGGGAGACGATCAGAACCTACCCACTACGTGGGGTTGCGGCTCAGATTGCCGAGGATTTGATCGGCCGTCCGGTTGTTACCCCGACGGCAGCGGCGCGCATCTACGACGTGAGTTACCAGGCTGCGAACAGCGCGATTGCCCGACTTCTTGAGGCGGGGCTTCTCGATGAAGTTACGGGGCGACGATATGGGCGTGTCTTCGTGTCGGGTGACGTTCTGAACGCTATCCAGGGGTAGCTCCGCCCCGCGTCTGAAGTCGCTAGGATTAGCCCGCTCGTGGCTTCCTCTGCTCGACCGCCGAACAGGTTCTCGCGTCGTCAGTTCCTGGCACGGGCGGGGGCGCTCAGCTTCGGCGCCGCGCTGGCCCAGCTCCCCGGAGCTCTCCGCGGCAAGGGCTGGTTCGACGAGGCCGCCGCGCAGGACCCGGATCTCACGCGCGACACGATCAACGGGCTAGTCGTGTTCATCGTCCCAGGCCCCGACGAGTACTCGATCGCACAGGGTGAGCAGTCCACCACCCCCGGAGGCATCGAGGCCGGAACCACCGACAACCTGATCGAGAACCTTGACGGGTTCCTGCCGAATCCGGACCTGGGGCCGTTCAACAACGACGGCACGGTCCCGCTATCGGGTGCCGTCGCGGGTCTTCTTAACCAGGTCGCTGCCGAGGTCGACCCTCTCGCGGCCGGCGGGCCGTTCCCCTCCCACTTCTCTCGACTCTCGTTCGCGGACAAGGCCGAGGTCTTCAAGCGAATCGAGGCGATGTCCGGTGACGACGACGCGACCCGCAACATCCGCTTCGTCGGAGGCATCCTGCCGGGCTACACCGCATACCTGGTGTTCGGCGAGTGGCACGTGCTCGATCCCATCAACAAGACGCTTTCCGGCCGGCCGGTGGGATGGGACCTCACCGGCTACCAGCCCGGGCTGACCACGCAGGTGAGGGGATGGGACGAGCTGAAGGGCTACTTCGAGGGGCGGAAGCAGGCGAGGACCGGACGCAAGAAGAAGAAGAAGAAGAGGAAGAAGCGCGATGCGTGACGTGATCATCATCGGAGCCGGGGGCGGCGGACCCGTAGTCGCCAAGGAGCTGGCCCAGCGAGGGCTGGATGTCCTGCTGCTCGAAGCGGGACCGCGCCACGCCGACCCCTACGCCGAGTGGAGCCGGTTCGAGAACGACTCGAACAATCCGCTCACCGGATACTTCCGGTTCGGGCCCGCGGACCGATCCAAACCCGCGTGGACGCGTGAAACTCCGCAGAACTCGTTCCTGTGGCAGCTCTCCGGCGTCGGCGGCACGACGCAGCACTACTACGGCAATTCGCCGCGAGCGGCCCCCGGTGTCTTCAAGGGCTACAAGGGCGCCGACCGCGACGCGTACGACCGCGCGCACGAGTTCCCGTTCTCGTACAAGAACCTGACGCCCTACTACGAGTGGGTCGAGCACACGCTCCCGGTTCAGACCGCGCCGATGGGCACCAAGGAGGAGATCTGGCTCAACGGCGCAGAGGGTATGGGCCTGAAGGTGCAGACCGGAAAGAACATCACTCGCGACGCGTTCCGCCCCCAGGAGAACGCGATCCTTCAGCCGAAGGGGAACGCGGGCAAGACCACAGACCCCGCGAAGCTGCTGTACCCGAAGGCGAAGGGCTGCACGTTCTGCGGGTACTGCTTCGAGGGCTGTGTCGAGCCCCACGGCTCGCCGAGGAACCTCCGGGCGAAGCGCTCCACGGACAACAGCTACGTGCCGATGGCTCTGACAGCCGACAGGTGGGCGAAGAGCGGGAAGGCCATAACCCTGATTACCGACGCGTTCGTCACGATGATCAATACCGAGGTCGTGAGCGGACAGACGACGGCTCGAAGTGTCACGTGGCGGGTCGGCGCGACCGGCCAGACCGCGACCGAGGACGCCAGGGTCATCGTGATGGCCGCGGGTTGCACCGAGACCCCGAGGCTCTGGCTGAACAGCGGTCTGCCGAACCCGAACGACTGGGTCGGTCGCGGCTACACCGACCACTTCTTCGACTGGGTGATCGGCGAGATGCCGTTCTACACGGGCTCGAGCAAGGGCCCGGGCTCCTCCGCGCGGTGCGACTTCCCGGCTCGCGGCGGGCTCGAGAACGTCGGGTTGCCGCCGGCGCTACAGGCCTTCTCGGCGAACTTCAGCGACGCGGGTATGGACGGGTTCTACGACAACGGGTTGCCGAACAAGGCCGGTGCCGACACGGCTGGTCGCGTGCTCGGTAACGCGTTGAAGGGGATGCTGTCCAACCTCGACAACCTCCTCAACGTTCTCGTCATCACGGATGACGACGTCGAGGCGCAGAACCGCGTGTCGATCTCGGCGGCGTTCCCGCCCGACGAGCACGGCTCGGTCGCCAAGGTCGAGTTCTTCCAGCGCAACCGGAGCCCGAGGACCCTGGCCAACCGGGAGTTCCTGGCGGGCAAGGCGGCCGAGCTGCTCAAGGCCGCGGGCGCCACCAAGATCCATCGCATCGGCTGGCCTCCGTTGATCCTCCACGTCCAGTCGACGATGCGGATGGGCATGAGCGAGGACGACTCGGTGCTGAACGCGAACGGCGAGGCGCGCTGGGTGAAGAGGTTGTTCATCGCGGACAACTCGGCGCTCGCGAACGGGATAGGCGGACCAAACCCGACGCTGACGACGCAGGCGGTCGCGACGCGCACCGCGGAGAAGATCTTCAGCACCTACTTCGGCGGGAAGCCCTGGGTCAAGAAGAGCTCGCCGATCTCCTCGATCGACGACCGTGTCACCAAGGCGGTCATAGCCGCTGGCCTCTAAGACCGGCCGCCCCCGGCGAGGATCGAGTCGTCACCCCAGCTGCAGGCGGGCAGCGGCGAGATCCACCTCGCGCCGGTCGTCCCCCAGCACCAGCGCGTGGAACGGGTCCTCCGCGCAGTACACCTCGACCCCGTCGACCGAGGCGTGCCAGGTAGACCGCACCGGGTCGCGATCGGCACCATCTGCCACGGGGAAGGGGGCATCCGAACGGTAGACGGCGACGCGATGGCCCGCGGCGTCCCGATAGCGATGGACAACGATGTCCAGCCCTTCCACCGATCCGGACGAGGCACCCGTCAGCTCGAGGTCGCCGAGGACGGCCGGCAGAGCGGCCTCGGTTTGCCCCCCCAGTCTTGCATCGCCGCGGAAGTCCGCCACCAGCCGCGCGATCGCCTCCGGCTGGCGTGGCGAGAGCAGGAGGACGGCCGACACGCCGAGGACGGTCACGACCAGCCCGGTTGCGCCGACGCGCGGCGCCCACCGACGTTGGTGCGGCTCGCTGGCGGCGATCGTGATCGATCCCCGGACCCGGTCTCGCAGCCGCTGGGGGGCGAGCTCCCTTCCGGCCTCGGCCACACTTCGGCCGATGCCGGCCAGCCTCACCTCGTGCCAGCAGTCCGGGCAGTCAACGAGGTGAGCCTCGAACCGCCGCCGCGCCCGGGGGGACAGGGCGCCGCTCAAGTAACGGGTGGCGCCGCCTTCGGGATTATGCTTCTTCATGGACGGCACCCTCCTTCCGTAGGATCGAGGCGAGCCGCTTCCGCCCTCGGTGGACCCGGGACAGGACCGTCCCTCGTGGCGCCTTCGTGATGCGGGCCGACTCCGAGGCCGTGAACCCGTCGAGATCCATCAGCGTGATAGCGATCCTCTGCTCGGCCGGAAGTTCCCACAACGCCCGGTGAAGAGCGGAACTCCGGAGGTCGCGCATGGCCTCCTCCTCCAAGTCCTCCTCGACGGCTGAAGTGTGCTGCTCGCGCTCGGCCAGCTCTCGCCGGGCCGTCTCGCGGCGGATCCACGTCCTACCCAGGTTCAGGCAGATCGTCGCCATCCACGGTTCCACCTTCCGGGGTCGCCGTCTCCTCGCCCAGGCGTCGAACGCCCTGAGATAGGTCTCCTGCACGACGTCCTCTACCTCGGTGGGGTCCCAAACCAGGCGCCGAGCCAGGTTGTAGACGAGGTCGAGCGCCGGCAATGTCGCCGCGAGGAACTCGTCCTGAGTCGCCGAGGTCATCGTCGAGAAGTCAACTCCATCCAACAGGACCCATGAGCGGCTCCGATGATTGCCTGATCCTTCTGGGCCCGAACCCGCCCGGAGCCCTTCCCGATGCAATCACAGCTCGCGCTGGAGGGTCCATGAATGAGAAGACGCCCGAAAGGAGACGCTAGTGGACCCGCACAACGAGACGCTCGACCGTCGAGAGTTCTTCCGTTGGGCCGGCAAGGGAAGCCTGCGTGTCGGCATCCTCGGTGGGGCCCTGCCCGCACTCCTGGCCGCCTGTGGGAGAGACGAGCCGGCCATTCGGACGGCCGCGCCTGCGACCAGGGGAACGGTGCTGGTCGGCGATGTGCTCGATCACAGTTTGACATCGACCGACTGGCCTGGAGCGTTCGGCTTCGTGACGTTCCGCCTCCAGACGGGGGTGTTCGAGGGAAACGAGTTGTACTTCATCCGCACCGATACCTCGGACGAGTCGTTCGCGCGGTCCGAGGGCCTGGTCTGGGCGCCGAAGATCGCCGGTATGACTGCAACGGGGTTGGCCGGCGATGCCTTCGTGGTCGAGGGCGGCACCGAGGAGCAGGCCACGATCCTGTCCTCCGAGCCCGGAAGGCCCGACTACACGCCTGCCTGGAGGATCCACCGGGTGTCGTGGAACGGGTCGCCCGAGACCCTGGCGTCGGTTACGGAAGTGGAGGCCGCCGCGGATGCAGGAGACGTGACCGTGGAGGACACCGATGTTGTTCTCAATGGAGCGGTCGTGAGGTGGTCTTCCGGGGAGATGAAGGTCGATCCCGAGGCCAAAGAGTACCTCGGCGGCGGGCAGCTCCTGGAGTCCATCGACACCTCTGGCCTGACGGCGAAGTTCAAGCTGCATGAGTGCTTCCCTGGAGTCCGATACGTCGTCCTCGACGTTTCTCTCGAGCCCATGTCCGAGGGGATGAACATCGTTCACTCGCCGAGTCTCGCCGGCAGCCACAACGCGGCCGCCACCGGCCGGACCAACGTGTTCATGAACGGCCTCGAGGGGCCCGGGCCGATGGGGTTCCAGCCGTCGGTCTTCGACTCCCGGGCGGGAAGCCCCGATTGGAGCCCCTACTGGGATCACATGACCTACGCCTGGAAGGACGGGGTATCTCCACGGGTCCTGGCCACTGAGGACGAGGTCCACGAGGCCCGGGATGCAGGTGATCTGGACGAGTTTCCGGGGACGCCCGACACGGGCGGCGAGATCTTCACGGTGAACTGCCCGGTGCCCGTGCTGGCGCCCAACACGTTCGGAGGCTGAAGGCGACGAATCGGCGCTCGGCATCGGGCCACGATCGGGAGGGTGTGGCGAGGGGACGGAGACCTCTGCGGGAGTGTCTCGGGATAAGGCTTGGGGCCGCGGTGGCGATGCTGGTGATCCTGGGAGGCTGCGCGCCGAGGCCCACCGAGGGAGATAGGCCTGCCTCCGTCGGGGGTTCGCTGCTCCCCGAGGATCGACTCGAGCTTCCGGAGTTCGGCATGCGCGAGTATCGAGGGCTGCTCCGAGAGCTCACGGGCAAAGTTGTCGTAGCCAACATCTGGGGCTCGTGGTGCCCTCCGTGCCGGGTCGAGGCGCCCGACCTGGCCGAGGTGGCGGGAGAGCTCGATGGTGACGTCCAGTTCGTCGGGGTGGACATCCTCGACGACAGGGGATCGGCACGGCGATTCATCCTCGAGTTCGACTGGCCGTATCCGAGCGTCTTCGAC
>JBOGVX010000023.1:0-10805 GCA_050693165.1 Actinomycetota bacterium
CTGCCCAAGAGCCCGCGACCCGCCCCTTTCCCGATGCCCGCCAAGCATCGACCGAGGAAGGAGTGATTCAGGATGGGCATGCAGGACAGGTTTCGTACGCACGTCGCGATAGCTCTCGTCACTCTGCTCTCGGCCGCCGCCTTCGGTCTCCTCTCGACCGGACGGCGCGCCCGAGTAGAGGCACAGGGCACACAGAGCGGCATGGAGGCCAGGCTCAACCAGGTGATCGCGGCGTTACAGAACGGGAAGCCGCCGGCCGTTCAGGATGCGATCAATGACGGTATGGAGATCCTTTACGGAGGCACACGTCCGCTTCCCACGAAGGGACCGGCGATGGGACAGACGGAGCAGGCCGACACCAAGGTCGGCGAGGCCGAGCTCCGACTGGCCCAGGCCCTGGAGAACGCGACCAAGAAGGAACAGACACCTCAGGGCGCGCTGGACCTCAAGCTGTTCATCGAGCAGATGAACGAGGTTGCGAAGGCCGTCGGCGAGATAACCAGCCAGTGCGGGCAGGGCGACAACACGAACGCGCCGCCGTGTGACGAACTGCAGCCGCGGCTCAACGAGCAGAACGGCGAGGAGGTCTCGCCCGGGCCGTCGAACGCGGGAGTGATCTCACCCGGGTATACGGTCAAGCTCCGAGGCCCGGCTGTGCCGCCGTGGTTCTCCGGGCTGGCGGAGGACGTGCGAGTGACGGAGCCGATCGCCAGCGGCGAGTGCGCGGTCGTCTTCAAGGAGACGCAGGGGCTGATGGTCCGACTCAGGTTCGATCGCATCACCGTGGTCCAGGATCCGTGGGTGTCCACGTTCGGCATCCCCCGTGGCACCGCTGTACCGATCTGGACCCTCCAGTGGGTTCCCGCCGAGTTCGTCAAGGAATGGAACCTCTGCAACGTGGGGGGCTCGATCGACAAGACGGTGACTCAGAGGGTCGTCCAAACCCCCGCCCTGAACTTCTTCTGGAAGTTCTACCCGAAGGACCCATAGGGCGCGAAGCAGGCGAAGGGGGCGCCCTGTCGGGAGGGCGCCCCTGGAACCGGCCCGACGCCGAGGCCTCGGAGCGGATATGCTCCCTCCTCTCAGACTGGGGGGCCCGCAGCCACGCTCAGTCATTCGTCCCGCGGGCCCCTTCAATTGACCCGAAGGGAGGGGAGATGCGAACACGCATCTGGAAGGTCGCGACTATCGCGGCCGTATTCGCCCTGATCCTCGGCGCCTGCACCCGGGAAGAGACCACCCCGGAGCCGGCCCAGGAGACGACGGGCACGGAGGAATCACCGGCTACAGAGGAGACGGTGGCGCCGGCCGGTGAGACGCTCGCCGCGGTACAGGATGCCGGCACCCTCAGGTGCGGAGTGAACAACACTGTGCCGGGCTTCGGCTACGACGCCGGAGACGGCGTCGTCGACGGCTTCGACATCGAGTTCTGCAGGGCGATCGCTGCCGCGGTTCTGGGCACCGATGCGCCAGAGGAGAACACCGATTACGAGCTGGTCCCGATCGACGCCGACAATCGATTCATCGCCCTGCGTGACGGCGAGTACGACGTTCTCGCTCGAAACTCGACCTGGACGTCCAGCCGTGAGGGCACCGAAGGTATCCAGTTCACGAAGACCAACTTCTTCGACGGTCAGGCGATGCTGGTACCGGCGGACATCGGATCGTTCGACGACCTCGACGGCGCGACGATCTGCGTGACGGCGGGCACCACCACCGAGCTGAACCTGGCCGACTACTTCCAGCAGCAGGATCTGGGCTTCGAGCCGCTCACCCTGGAGGACTACGACCAGATCTTCAGGGCGTTCCGCACCGATCGGTGCGACGCCGTGACCGGCGACCGCTCGGCGCTTGCCGGTCTGGCTCCGGTGTGGTCGGAGGAGACGGGCGAGCTCACGATCCTCGACGACGTGATGTCCAAGGAGCCCCTGACCCCCGCGGTCAGAGAGGGCGACGACGACTGGTTCGACGTCGTGTTCTGGACCGTCAACGGCATCATCCTGGCGGAGGAGCTGGGCGTGACCCAGGGCAACGTCGCCGACGAGGCCGCCGACCCGTCGACCCCGCAGATCGCTGCACTCCTCGGCACGCCGTTCGGGGCCGACCCGGATGTCAACGTGTCGCACGGCTTGGAGCTGGACGACACGTTCATGCAGAACGTGATCGCTGCGGTCGGCAACTACGGCGAGATCTTCGACCGCCACCTGGGCCCGGACACGGACATCGGCCTGGAGCGCGGCCTCAACGCGCTGTGGAACGATGGCGGGCTCCAGTACGGGATCCCGTTCAGGTAGGCCGATAGGGGAACTGAGGTAGATAGGGGCCCGGCAGGCGCCGGGCCCCTATCCTTATCCACCCACCATGGCCGAGACGATCGCAGCCGCCCCCCCACGTCCGCCGCTCTGGCGGAACGAGCGGTTCCGGCGCGTGCTGGGTCAGGTCCTTTTCGCGATCCTCGTCGTCATCGTTGGTCGTGAGCTCTTCCTGAACCTCGAGTTCAACTCGGCCGCGCAGGGAGAGAAGCTCGGATTCGACTTCCTCGACGTTCAGGCAGGATTCGAGATCGGCGACACTCCCATCGAGTACAGCCAGAACGACGCGATCTCCCGGGGCGTCCTGGCCGGGTACCTGAATACCTTGCGGGTCAGCCTCCTGGGCATCGTGCTCGCCACGATCCTCGGGTTGGTGATCGGCGTGGGGCGCCTGTCTTCCAACTGGATGGTGAGGAAGCTCTCACAGGTGTACGTGGAGCTGATCCGCAACACGCCGGTCCCCCTCCAGGTCGTCTTCTGGTGGGGAGCGGTCTTCCTCGCGATCCCCTCCATCGGCGACAGCCTGTCCGTTTTCGATCTGGCGTTCCTTTCCAATCGCGGGCTGGTCATCACCTGGCTGAGGCTCGAGGAAGGCGCGTCGACATGGGGGCTCACCTTGCTGGCGGGCCTGATCGTCGCGGCGCTCCTGTGGCGATGGAGGACCCGCCACAACGAGCGGACGGGTGAGCCTCATCACCGGGTGCTCTACGCGCTGGGCGCGATCGTCGCCTTCGGCGTCGTGGGGTACCTGCTGACGGGCACTCCGACGACGGCCAACGTCCCCAAGCTCATGGAGACGAGCTTCGGGTTCGACTTCGAAGGCGGCGTGACGTTCACACCGGAGTTTGCCGGCCTCCTGCTCGCGCTGGTGATCTACACGGCGGCGTTCATCGCGGAGATCATCCGGGGGAGCATCCAGGCGGTTCCCAAGGGCCAGCGGGAGGCCGCCGAGTCCCTGGGCCTTTCTCGGTTCGAGCAGCTTCGGTTCGTGATCCTGCCCCAGGCGCTCCGGATCGCCATCCCCGCGATCAACAGCCAGTACCTGAACCTGCTCAAGAACTCGAGCTTGGGCGTCCTGATCTCCTTCTTCGAGCTCAACCGGGTGATCAGATCCGTATCCACCCAGAAGGGCTACGTGGCGTCGGCCTACCTGCTGGCATTGCTGCTCTACCTGGGCACGTGTCTGGTGATCTCGTTCCTGATGAACCTGCTGAACCGGGCCGTCACCTCGAAGGGAGCTCGATGAAGACCCCCGGGAGTGAGGAGGGCTACGAGCTCACCTTCGCCCCGGAGGGCCCAGTCGTCGAGGTTGCTCCGGAGGCAGAGCCCCAGTCCCCGGCGGAGTGGGTCCGGAAAAACCTCTTTCCGAATCCGCGGAGCGGCGTCCTGACGGTTGTCCTGGCGGCGGCCGCCATATGGGTGGTGTACGCGACGGCGTCATTCGTGTTCGGGGCCGCGGACTGGTCGGTGCTGAAGCGAAACCTGCGCTCGTTCATGACAGGCAGGTTCCCGCTGGACGAGATGTGGCGCGTGTGGACCTGCGTCTACACCCTCGCCCTGCTCGCGGGCCTCTCACGAGGCGCCACGACCCGAGGTCGAGCGACCACGCGGAGGATCATCTGGCGCGTCGTGGTACTGGCGGCGTACGTCGGTGTGCTGCTCTACCTGGTGGAGAGCACGCTGGTCATCGGTCTCGCCACGGCGCCGGTGCTCGTTCTGGTGGCAGGCAACCTCCTCGGCCGGCTCCTGGGCCCGGCCCTCCGCCGGCCGCTCTTCATCGCGTGGCTCCTGCTGTTCCCCTTCGTCGTTCTCATCCTTCGCGCGCTCGACGGAGTGAAGGCCGAGCTCTGGGGCGGGTTCATGTTGAACGTGCTCGTGGCAGTGGTGGCGATCTTCGTCTCGTTCCCTATCGGGATCCTGCTCGCGCTCGGGCGCAGGAGCACGCTCCCCGCCGTTCGAGTCTTCAGTGTGGGCGTCATCGAGTTCATCCGAGGCTGTCCTCTCGCCGTGTTGATCTTCGTCGCCATCTACGTTTTCCCTCTGTTGCTTCCTCCGGGGCCCGATCCATCGAACATCGTCCTGGCGATGGCCATCTTTGTGATCTTCAGCACGGTGTACGTTGCCGAGATCGTGCGGGGTGGCCTTCAGGGGGTACCGGACGGGCAGTACGAGGCGGCCAACGCCCTCGGCCTGAGGTACCCACGGATGATGAGAACCGTCGTGCTCCCGCAGGCGTTGCGGAACACGATCCCCGCGATGATCAGCCACTTCATCAGCCTGTTCAAGGACACCTCACTGCTTGTGGTGGTCGGGCTCTTCGAGGATCTCGCCTCTCGGGCCAGCGACGCAACAACCGCCTTCGAATTCGTAGGACGGGAGATGGAAGCCCTGCTTCCCGCGGCGTTCGTCTTCTGGGTCGTAGCGTTTTCGATGTCACGATGGAGCCAGCGCGTCGAGACGCGCGTCGGCGTGGGAGAGAGGTAAACCATGACTGCACAGCAATCGAACGGATCGATGATCGTCGCCGAGGGCGTCGAGAAGAGCTTCGGCAAGTTCCAAGCGCTCAAGGGCATCTCGACGACGGTTCGCCGCGGAGAGGTCGTCGTGATCGTAGGCCCCTCCGGATCCGGCAAGTCCACGTTCATTCGCACGATCAACCGTCTGGAGCGGCACGACGCCGGGCGCATCGTGGTCGACGGCATCGAGCTGACCGACGACGTGAAGAACATCGAGAAGATTCGGAGCGAGATCGGCATGGTCTTCCAGTCGTTCAACCTATTCCCGCACCTCACGATCATGCAGAACCTGACACTGGCGCCTCGCAACGTCCGGCACTGGCCTAAGGCGAAGGCCGAGGAGAAGGCGATGCAGCTACTGCAGCGCGTGGGCATCCCCGAGCAGGCGGACAAGTACCCCGCACAGCTCTCCGGTGGCCAGCAGCAGCGCGTGGCGATCGCGCGCGCTCTGGCCATGGAGCCGCGCATCATGCTGTTCGACGAGCCGACATCGGCCCTGGACCCTGAGATGATCAAGGAGGTCCTCGAGGTCATGAAAGAGCTCGCGCGCTCCGAGATGACCCTCGTCGTCATCACACACGAGATCGGGTTCGCGAAGGAGGTCGGTGACAGGGTCCTCTTCTTCGATCAGGGCAAGATCGTCGAGGAGGGCACGCCCGTCGAGTTCTTCTCGAACCCTCAGCACGAGCGCAGCAAGCGGTTCCTGGAGCAGATACTGATCTGAGATGACGGCGAAGATCATCGATGGGAAGGCGATGGCCGCGGAGATCCGCGGCGAGGTGGCGGAGCGCGTCCGGGCTCTGGCCGAGGAGGGAGTCACGCCGGGCCTGGCGGCCGTCCTGGTCGGAGACGACGAGCCCTCCAAGATCTACGTCGGCGCCAAGGAGAAGGCCTGCGCCGAGGTAGGCATCGAGTCCACGCGCTACGAGCTCGCCCAGGACACCAGCGAGGAGTACCTCCTGAAGCTCATCGAGGATCTCAACGCTGACCCGACCGTCCACGGGATCCTCGTCCAGCTCCCGCTGCCGGACCAGATCTCGGTACTCGCGGTTCACGAGACGATCTCGGTGGCCAAGGACGTGGACGCTCTGACCCCAGCCGCCGTCGGACGCCTCGTCCGGGGCGAGGCCACGTTCCTTCCCGCCACGCCGTTCGGGATCGTCGAGATGCTCGCGCGCACCGGTATCGAGACCAAGGGCGCCGAGGTCGTGATCGTCGGACGAGGAGCCCTGGTCGGGATGCCGCTGTCGATCATGCTCGCGCAGAAGACGGAACGAGGGAACGCGACCGTGACGATGTGCCACACGGCCACTCGCGACCTGGCCGCGCACACGAAGCGAGCGGACATCCTGGTTGCTGCGGCGGGCCGGCCGCGGACGATCACCGCCGACATGGTGAAGCAGGGCGCGACGGTGATCGACGTGGCGGTCAACCGCACCGATGAGGGCCTGGTCGGTGACGTCGCGTTTGACGAGGTCGCCGAGGTCGCGGGCTGGATCACCCCCGTGCCGGGAGGCGTGGGGCCGCTGACGGTAGCGATGCTCCTCGTTAATACGGTCACGGCCGCGGAGCGCGCGGCCGGCTGATGGCCCTGCGTTCGGGGAGCCGCCTCGAGCGGATCCTCCACGAGAACGACTTCGCGGTAACTGCCGAGGTCGTGCCCCCTCGCAACGCCGACGCGGAAGCCGTCAGGGCCCAGGCACGAGCTCTCGTCGGCTACGCGGATGCCGCGAACGTGACCGACAGCCCTACGTCATCCGCTCACATGTCGGCGGTCGCCGGCAGCGCTCTCGTCGCCGGCGAGGGCGTCGAGCCAGTTCTCCAGCTCGCGTGCCGGGACAGGAATCGCATCGCGATCACCGGGGACCTCCTGGGTGGCTGGGCCCTCGGCGCCAGGAACGTGCTCTGCCTGACCGGCGACCCCATCGCGGCCGGCGACGAGCCCCGGGCCCGCTCGGTCCACGACATGACGGTTCTGGACCTGGTCAGGTTCACGGTGGGCCTCAGGGAGGGGAGCGTGACCCTGGGCGGACGCACGGTGGATCCGGCGCCCAGGTACCTCGTGGGCGTCGCCGACGTCCCTCTGGCTCCGGACTACGACCCCGCTCGTCTGGAGGAGAAGGCCGAGGCGGGCGCCGACTTCGTCCAGACCCAGATCGTCTACGACGTGGACGCCCTGGGGGAGTGGGCGGACTCCGTCCGGTCGCGGGGCCTGCTCGACAGGATGTTCGTGCTGGTCGGCGTCGCGCCGCCCACGGCCGCCTCGGCCCGATTCATGCGCGAGCACCTTCCCGGCGTGGTCGTGCCCGACGCGGTCCTCGCCCGTCTTGATCGGGCCGACGACTCGGCCGAGGAGGGGGTTCGTCTGACCGTCGAGATCGTCCAGCGGCTGAGGCAGATCCAGGGGATCGCCGGAGTCCACGTGATGGGCCTGGGCCGCGAGGACAGCGTCCGAAAGGCGATCGAGGAGGCCGGGCTGCTCCCCAGGCCCGCCTGAGAGCCGGCCGACCCTCAACCTTGCGTCCCGGGATGCCGATTCAACCCACATGACCCGTACTGCCGACGCGCCCGTGATCAGTTTCGATGGGCCCGGCTCCAGGACCACGTCCCGCCCCGCCCATAAGGTGAAAGTCGAGCCCGAGCTCCCACCCAAGCCCAGGCGTCCTCGCGTCAGCGTCAGGGAAGCTGCGTCGCGCACGCTACGCGATCTCGCCGACCGGGCCGACGACCAGATCTAGATACCTCAGTCGAGGTCGCCGGCCTCGATCCTCAGCGTCCGCGGGTAACGATCGCCGTCACCAGCGCGAAAGACAGGAACTCGCCCTGGTCGGCTTCGAGCATGGCTAAGGTCCGATCGGCGGCCTCCGTGTCGGCGTTGGGGTGCTCGCGGCACGCGCGCGCCCACATCAGCCAGTCCTGCCAGCCGCTTGCCTGGAGCCGCGCCGAGGTCACGGTGATCAGCTCGGTGATCTCCCAATGGAAGCGCCACCACTCGGCGGTGTGCCAGGCGATCGCCTCCCACCCGACCAGGTTCTTGATGTGCGGCGGGATCACGCCGAGGTCCCGAACCTCCCGCGTCATGCCGGGTGTGGCGATCCCCAGCTGTCCGCCCGGCTTTATGAAGTGGGTGATGTAGTCGAGGTATTTGTCGGCGGTGCCGAAGTACTCGAAGGCGTTGATGCTGACCACCGCGTCGAAGGACCTGGGCTCGAACGGCAGGGCATGCGCTTCGGCGCCGACCGCTTCCACTCGGTCCGCCACGCCTGCCTCGGCGAAGACGGCCTCGGCCTTCTCGGGCTCGACCCAAAGGTCGGCGGCCACCACGTCCACGCCGAACTCGCGAGCGAGGAACACCGAGGTCGCCCCCATCCCGGATCCGAGGTCCAGTACCCGCATGCCCGGCTTGAGGTTCAGGTCTCGCGACAGGTCCTCGAGCAGCCACAGGGGGTTGGGACCCATGTCCAGGCCGACTAGCCATTCGGGGTCGTAGCGAGATGAAAGGGGGTACTCGTCGGGACGGATGATGAGATCGCTAAGTGCCGTCACGGCTCGAGCCTGCGACGTGCTAGTCGAGGTCGCCGGCTTCGATCCGCTTCAGGCGCTTCTCGCGGACCAGGCTGCTGCGCTCGATCAGACGGTGGAGCTCCTCCGGCTCGTTGAGCGCCCCCGCCAGGACCCCGGACAGGTCGCGCTGGGAGATGATCCCCACCAGCTTCCCGTTCTCGAGGACCGGCAGATGGCGGATCCATTTCTCGGTCATGATCGCGGCCGCCTCGCGAAGCTTGGCGTTCGGCTCGACGGTGATCAGATCCTTGGTCATCACCACCGACACCGGCGTGTCCATCGGTGTATCGGTGGCGACCGCCTTGAGCACGTCTCGCTCGGTGACGATCCCGAGGAGCTGCTCGCCCTCAAGAACGAGCAGCGAGCCAGTCTGCTGCTCCCACATCTTCCTCGCGGCCTCGCCGAGTGTGTCGCTGGGCGAGTCGACGACCGCCGCCTGAGTCATGATCTCCGAGATCTTCACGTGCGCTCCTCGATAGGCGAGTACTGCTGGTTGCGCGGCCCGATGTAGTCGGACTCCGGGCGGATGAGCCGGTTGTCCGAGAGCTGCTCCCTAACATGAGCCGACCATCCGCTCACTCGGCTCGCGGCGAAGACACAGGTCATCAGGTCGGTGGGTATCCCGAGGTAGTGGTAGACGCTCGCCGCATAGAAGTCCACGTTGGGGTACAGCCCCTTCTCGTCCATGACGACCTTCTCTATACGCTCCGATAGGTCGTACCACTTCATGTCGCCCTTGCGCTCACCCAGCTCACGGGACAGCCGGCGGAGATGGGTCGCCCGAGGGTCCTCGGTCTTGTAGACGCGGTGGCCGAACCCCATGATCTTCTCCTTGCGAGCGAGCTTCTCCTTGATCACCTCTTCGACCCGGTCGATCTCGCCGATCTCTTCCATCGTCTTCATGGTGGCCTCGTTAGCGCCTCCGTGCAGAGGGCCCTTCAGGGCCGCTATGGCGGCAGTTATGGCTGAGTGCATGTCGGAGAGAGTGGATGCCACCACCCGGGCCACGAACGTGGAGGCATTCATCGTGTGGTCGGCGTGCAGGATCAGGCAGATGTCGAAGGCCCGGGCGTCCTCCTCGTCCGGCTCCTCGCCGGTCAGCATGGCGAGGAAGTTGGCGGCATGGGGAAGCTTGGGGTTCGGCGGCACCAGCTCCTTCCCCGTTCGGATGCGCTCGTAGGTGGCGATCAGAGTGGGGAACCGGGCGATGAGGCGGTAAGCCTTCCGTTCGTTCGCCTCGGCCGACTGGTCCCAGCCGTCCGGGTCGTAGGCAGATTCCGCGGAGATGCTCGTGCGGAGCATCGACATCGGGGAGGCAACCTCGGCGAAGGTCGGCATCAGGTCCTGGAGCCACTGGTCCAGCTCTCGCTCCTCGACCAGGCGGGCCTCGGTGTCCTCGAGCTCCTCCCGGGTCGGGAGACGCTTCTGTTGGAGGAGGAAGCAGGTCTCCTCGAAGGTCGAGTAGGTGGCCAGGTCGTGGATGTCGTAGCCCACGTACCAGAGCTTGCCGAGCTTGCCGTCGATATCGGAGACGGCGGTCTCGGCGGCGACTACGTCTGCGAGCCCTTTCTCTGTCACGTCTGCAACCTATGATATCGGCCGTGGCGCACCGAGTGACGTTCATACCCGGCGACGGAGTAGGCCCGGAGCTATCAGAGGCGACGCGTCGCGTCCTGGAGGGCACCGGCGTCGAGTTCGACTGGGATCACCAGGAGGCCGGGGTCGACGTCATGGACGAGTACGGGACCCCTCTGCCCGAGCACGTCCTGGAGTCGATACGGAAGAACGGCGTGGCGATCAAGGGGCCGATCACAACCCCCGTGGGGACCGGCTTCCGCAGCGTCAACGTGGCACTGCGGAAGGAGCTCGACCTGTACTGCTGCCTGCGACCCTGCAAGATCTACCCGGGGGTCCGGACCCGGTACGAGAACGTGGATATCGTGATCTGCCGTGAGAACCACGAAGACCTCTATGCCGGCATCGAGTTCGAGCAGGGCACCGCTGAGGCCAAGGAGCTGATCGAGAAGATCAGCCAGCTCGCCGGCAAGACTATCCGCGAGGACTCGGGCATCTCGATCAAGCCGATCTCGATCACGGGGACGAGGCGGATCGTGAAGTACGCCTTCGAGTACGCCGCGCGCGAGGGCCGCAAGAAGGTGACCGCGGTCCACAAGGCCAACATCATGACGGTCTCCGACGGTCTGTTCCTCGCGGTCGCTCGCGAGGTCGCCGAGGAGTACCCCGGCATCGAGTTCGAGGACCGGATCGTCGACAACCTCTCGATGCAGCTCGTGTCCAGGCCTGAGGAGTACGACGTGCTCGTGCTCCCGAACCTCTACGGCGACATCGTCTCGGACCTTGCCGCCGGCCTGATCGGCGGGCTCGGGCTCGCGCCCGGCGGCAATATCGGCAC
>JBOGVX010000024.1:0-5148 GCA_050693165.1 Actinomycetota bacterium
ACCTCGACGTCGCGCAGGATCGAGAACGGGATCGCGCAGACCGCGTAGTCCGCGGTCTCGGCGAAACGCCCGGACTCGGTCTTGAAGTGCACGGTGACCGAGCTGTCGTCCTGCTCGATCGCGTGCACGTTCGCTCCGAACCGGATCTCGGGCTTGAGGTTCTCGTAGAACGCGTTCGGAAGCAGGTCGAAGCCGCCCACGATCTCCTGCATGTCCTCGAAAGCCCGGCCAACGATCTCGCGGAGCTGCTCGATGACCGCGGCGTTCATGTTGGCCTCGCGGAAGCTCATCACGCCGTAGAGCTCGATCGCTCCCTCCGACCAGCCACGGTTCTGCAGGAACTCACGGATCGAGTAACGGTCGTATTCCTCGATGATCGAGGCGAGAGCGCTCTCGCCTTCCTTCCGATACCGCTCGAGGACGTCCTTCGTCGCCTCGTCCCACAGCTCGGTGTAGGTCCGCCCTCGCTCGTGCTCGGCGAGCTCGAACGGCAGCTGGTTGGGATCCATCTCCGCGTCGTGCATCGTCATCCGTTGTCCGCCGACGTACACCAGCGTCTTCGGGTTGCTCATGACGAACGGGCGGAGGGCGAGCCCGAACTTCTGGCAGTACGCGAGCGTCAGCTCGTGGACTCGCGGGATGCGCATCGCGCCGTACTCGGCGTAGAGGCCCGGGGCCAGCGAGCGGCACGTGTAGACGCGACCGCCGACCCTGTTCTGCGCCTCGAGCAGGATGACCTCGTGGCCGGCGCGCTTCAGCTCGTACGCGGAGACCAGCCCCGCGATGCCTCCACCGATCACGATGACCTTCTTGCGCGGGGCGCCGGGCTCGAGCCCCCGGCCGGCCACCTCGAAGATCGGGTCGGGCACCGGCGCTCCCTCGATCGGCGCGGCCTCGGTGGCCTCGATCCCCTCGTGCTCCACGTCGTGCGGATCTACATCTCGTCTATCGCTCATGACAAGAGAGCCTGAAGTCTGGGGCTCAGCCGCGCAAGGGTAACCGCAGGCGAACACGCCCCGGGCAGGAGAATGGCCGCTTCGCAGCGAACTACCAACCAAACCGAGCGACCGGGCCCCGGAGCCGGGTCGCCGCGGCATGAAGGAAGGAGCGATGCCCGCCCGAGCGATCCGACCTCTGCTTCGCCCTGCAGCGATCCTGGTATTCGCGTTGCTGGGCGCGGTGCTGTCCCCCGTCTCCGGGACCGCGGCGTATCCGGCGGAAAGCCCGGATGACCTCAGCCGGGCCCTCACCCTTTCGGTTCCCGCCCACCGATCGCGGTTCGACCTGGCTCCGGGTGGCTCTGCCCAGACCGAGGCAGCCGCCGGGGGTCCCGCCGACGGGCCGGCCCTCCGAGCTCGAGACAGCATCCAGACGCCGCACTTCTTCGCCCTGGTCTCTCCGGTCGACGGCGGGGTCGATGGCGCCTTCGTTCGGGTGCACGGCTACGGCGACGTTGCGGTTACCGATGGGGCCGGACAGCCGGTGTGGACGCGGTCCGCCCGCTCCTTCTACGAGGACTGGGGCATCGAGCCCAAGCTTCCGCCCCTGGTCCTCATGGGGACCTCGCCCCTGGACCCGTTCGTCCTTGCCAGCGAGCGCCCGTACGCGGTCGGCGACCTGACCGGTGACGGCGTTGATGACGTGGCCCTGGCGCACCTGGCCCGCCCGGCCACCTACGAAGAGGACGAGGACGGCTTCGGCGACTTCCTGATCCAGGAGTTCTTCTCCGAGGTCACGGTCCTCGACGGGAGGGACGGCGCCACGCTCTGGAACCAGCGATACCCGGGCTACGTGACACAGCTGATCGCTGCGGGAGAGACCCTCGTCGTGGGGAACGAGACCGGCGACGTCAGGCTTCTCGGGGCGGACGAGGTCCCCGTCGGTCAGAACGGCTCCACCAGCCGGCTCCTCGGATACCGCTTCGGCGAGCTGGGCGGCGAGATGACCGTAGACCAGGCATGGGCCACCGACACCCAGAAAGGCTGGGCCCGGTGGCTGGCCGCCGAGCCGATCGGGGAGGATCGCGTGGCGATCTCCTGGTCGGCGACCCCGGTGGGGGTGGCCGGGACGAAGTCACGGGTGCTGTTCCTGGACCCAGCCACCGGCGAGGCTCGATGGTCCGTCGAGCTCGCGGGGTACGCGCGAACGCTCCGACACGACGAGTCACGTGATCTGGTGGTGGTCCACGAGCTGGCGGAACCGGGGCTCCGGCTCGATTACACGCTCCGAGGCCTCAGGGTCGCCGACGGCTCGGAGGCCCTCTCGGTCTCGCGTGCCGGAGCGGTCTTGCTTTCCCTGGAGGTGGCCGACGTCGCCGAACCTGCGGGGGCCGAGTGGATATCCGGGGACCACGAGCAGCTTCCGGTGACGCCTGTGGCGCAAGGATCGCGGACATACCTACGCGCCCGGATCACCGCCGCGGACCCCGGCTCTGAAACGGACTTGTGGTCCCACGTGATCCCGGCCGGACAGGAGCTGGCCGAAGGGCGCGGCACCGGGCTGGCCAGCCTTCCGGCACCTTATGAGATCGTCGTCTCGGGAGGCAACGTCCTCGTCGGCTCCCTGAGCGGGCTCGGCCACGGCCTCATGGCCCTCGACGGCGCGGACGGGACCGAGGTCTGGGAGCGCTTCGGGAGCCCGGCCTTTCCCCTATCGCTCACGGAGCTCCGCGTGGGCGACACGGACAGGGTCCTGGGCGTGACCGAGGACCACATCGCCCGACTCTTCGACCCCGCCGACGGCCGGATCGCCCTGCAGTCGCCGATCCTGTCGAACATCCAGGCGCTCCAGATCCACGACGTGAACGAGGACGAGACCTCAGACCTCGTCGTGGGGACCCGCAGCGGAGGCGTGTGGGCGCTGGACGGCAGCCGCCTTTCGGACCAGCCGGGCGTGCTGTGGCGGGCCGACGCCGGCAGCCCGGTTCACGAGATCCATCTGGCCGACCTCGACGGCGACGGCGTTCCCGAAGTAGTGGTCGCGGCCACGCGTGGCGTGGAGGTCTTCTCGGCCACCGACGGAAGCTCTAGGTACCGTCTCGAGTACCCCGCCGAGGACCTGGTGTGGACGGTGGCGGTCGGAGATCTCGACGGCGATACCCTCCCCGACCTGGTGGTCCCCTCACGCACCCTGGCCGGGTACCGCGGCCGAGACGGCTCGAAGCTGTGGGAGTTCTCACCTCCCGACGTCACCGCTCGGTTCTCCACGACCGTGATCACGCCCGACGGCCGCGTGGTGAGCCAGGGCATGGTGCAGTCGCCCGTCAACGCGGCCTCCAGACACTACCGCCTGGCCGTGGGGTTGGAGGCGGGCACCGGGGAGATCGCATGGATGACTCCCCAGCCGGGCGCCGGAGGAGGGGCGCGGCTGTGGCGAAGCGTCGCCACCGGGCAGCCCACCGCGAGCGGTGGCACCGAGGTGGCCATGACGTGGGAGCGGCCGGCAGCCGCGATCTCCACCATCAGTCCCGACCGCCCCGTGGTGGACGTGATCGACTCGGCCACGGGAACGGTGCTGTACACCACCGGCCTCATCATCCCGGGTCAGATGACCCAGGGAACGTTCCTCGACCCGGAGCACGGATTCGTCCAGCACGACATGTACGGCGCCGCCAGCGTCACGGCCGCCGGAACGAAGTACGTCGAGACCCAGAGCTTCTCGGATCTAGGGCTGGCCGACCTCGGCACGGGCGAGCGGACGGCCGTGGGCGCCTGGCACATGCTCAAGACGTTCCCCGCCGACGCCCTCTCCGGCGCCCAGGGCCCGTCGGTGTTCCAAACCGGCCGATGGGAGGGGCTTGAGGCACAACGGGTCCAGGTCGTGGACGTCGATGGAGATGGGATCGACGAGGTCGTCACCATGGCGTTCGACTGGCCGACGTACCTTACGCTGTCCGCCTTCACCCAAGCGCTGACCCCGACGGCCTCGCCCCTCCAACCCGTGATGCACATGGGCGTGGCCGTCCTGGAGGCCTGAGGTGACCCGACGACGACCGGTCCTGTGCCTCCTCGCGCTGGGCCTCGCCTCGGCGAGCCTCCCACCCGGTACGGCCGGGGCGGCGGGCGCGACCGGGCCGGACCCCGGCGTGGAGCTGGAGGAGACCGCCGCCATACCCTCGCTGCTCCTGGACAACGCCGTCACGGCCGCCGACCTCACCGGTGACGGCGCCGATGAGCTCATCGTCCTCAGTGACAACGGGGTGGCCCAGCGATACGACGTCGATACGGGCTTCCGCTGGTCGGTCTCCACCATCGAGATCGCGGACCGCCTGGGGATCCGGCCGTTCGAGTACACCTCTCGCTTCGAGGCCGACTACCGGGGCCTGTTCCAGTGCACAACCGACCACGGGGTCGCGTTCATCGAGCGCACCGGGGACGACGTCCTGGACGTGGTTGCCACCACGTGGCTGCGGCTCGGCGAAGGATCCGACGTGGAGCAGCGGAGCTACGTGGTGGAGCTCGACGGCGAGAACGGCGCGATCCTGGCGCTTCACCGGTTCGAGGGTCACGTCACCAACCTCCTCCCCGCGGGCGGATCGGACCTCTTCGTCGTCGAGGAGGACGGGCCGGTGGACCAGGCCGAGGTCGGGAGCTCCGTCGTCGAAAGGGGCACCGGCGGGACCACCCGGATCCACCGATACGACCTCGAGCAGGCCCGGAGCGTGTGGACCCACGACACGGATCGATCCTGGGGACGGGCCTCGGCGGTCACTGTCGGCTCCCTGGACGGCCAAGGGGACGACGTGGCGCTGGCGCTGGCCAGCTCCGCAACGAAGCCTGTGGGCGGCTCGGTGTCCTGCGCGGGCGAGCCCGACGTGGAACCCGCGGCCAATGACCTGATCGCCCTAGACGGCGCCACGGGGAACCCGCTGTGGTCGTCGCCCGCGCCGAAGACGGTCAGGGAGCTGCTCACCACCCGCAACGAGGCCGAGGGCGGCGAAGCGGTGGTGGTCTTGGCGCGAGGCGCCGTCGGTTCCAGCGTGCGGAGCGTGGACGGTGCAACAGGGGAGACACGATGGACGGCTGCCCTGCCCTCGGGCGCGGTGGCGTGGGACCTCGAGCCGCACGGTGGCCGCATCGCCGCCGCCTACGCGACGCCGGGGCCGGCGGCCGCGGCCGGGGACCTGTCCCGGCTGGCGCTGATCGACGC
>JBOGVX010000025.1:0-3853 GCA_050693165.1 Actinomycetota bacterium
TCGAGAAGGAGACCCTGACGTTCGAGTACACGGGGGACACGGTCGTTGGTATCCCCTCGACCCCGAACCTCGCGGCACAGGCTACGGAGGAAGCGGATGGCTCCGCGGGAGATCTGTCCCTGGCCGACGCCCGGTTCGATCTCACCCCGACGCTCGGCTCGACGCCGGCGTCCTACGTGACCGGCGTAAGCGGGGCGGGGGTCGCGTCCGCACCGGCAACGGGGCTCGGCGTCGACCTGTGGACCGTGGGAATCTCGGTGCCGGCCTCGAACCAGTTCTGGACCGGCGCCAATCCGGCGGCCGCAGAGCTGGCCCTGTCCGATGGCGCGCGCCAGTTGAAGGGGAACGGCAAGGGGACGGATTCGGCGTCCATGGACGTGACGGCGAAGTTCCTGAACGTGCGGTTCGGGGACGGCGCCTGGTCGCAGGAGACCCGGCTGGAGCCGGCCCTCAACCAGTTCCAGGGCGCAACCTACGATTGGGTGGTGGTCCTCGGAAGCAAGGCAATCGCGCAGGTGCACGGGACCGCTGGCGCCCTGCCGGCCGTGCTCCGCATACAGCTCGAGGATCTCGGCTCCCCGGGCCACAGCGGGGACACCTTCCGTGGAGTCATCCGCGACGGGGTCGGCACCGTGATGTACGACTCGGGTCTTGTGATGGTGACGAACGGGAACCTTCGGGTGGAGTAGCCCGTCGAAGGGCTGATGGGGTTCCGCTCTGGATCGTGGCGAGCGGGGCGGTACGCCGTGCCGCTCGCATTCTCGCTGATCCTTTCGGCATGCGCTGCCTCCTCGGAGTCTGCCGATTCGGGCGCTCCCGAGCAGACCGATATCCAGGGCCCGGAGACCGCCGAACCCGGCGACCTGCCGGTCGAGCCACCTGGCTCGCCGTCGGTACCGCCGCCCGGGGCCGAGGAGGAATCCGTGCCCTCGCTCGTCGACGAGTCACCTCCCTTCATCGCAACCCCCACTCCTGCCCCCGGCCGCTCGGCGCCGGACGCGAGCGCCGGGTCGCTCGACTTCTCGGGTATCCGGGTCTTCCCCGTGGGCGGAGGACTGGCTGGGAGCGCCAACATGACAAATACCGGCGATCAGTTCCTCAACGCGCTCACGATCGGCTGGGAGGTCCTCGTCAAAGCCGGCGGCGGACGGTCACTCGCTTCCGGAACGGTGGAGTGGCCTTCTCTGGGCCCGGGCGAGACGGCAACGATCCGATTCGAAGGGGACGCACGGTATGAGGATGTGCCGGTCCGCGTGCTGTTCTCGTTCCCTGCATGATGGCGGGGTGAGGAGAGGCTCCAGCGGCTAAGCGGCTACTGCTCCGCGGCGCCACAGGCTGGATCGGTGACAGCAAGGTCATCGATAACATCGCCGTGCTGATCGAGGGGCCCCAGATCAGGTGGGTTGGTCCCTGGCTCGAGACGCCCGAAGCGGATGAGGAGCTGTCCGGAGACTGGTTCTTGATGCCGGGCGCGATCGATCACCACGTGCACATCCGGCTGTCCGATCCGCGATCGGTGCTCCACGGCGGCGTCACGTTCTGCCGCGATCTTGCCTGGGCGCCGGAGGAGATCTTCCCGCTCGTGGACATCTCCCAGGGGACGGACTTCGAGGGGCCCGCGATCGTGGCGGCCGGGCCGATGATCACGGCTGTCGGCGGCTACCCGAGCAAGGCGGGGTGGTGTCCGCCCGGCGGCTGGCTCGAGGTACGCGGGGCCCAGGAAGCCGCGGCGGCGGTCGAGAAGATCGCCGGCCAGGACCCCGCGATCATCAAGGTCGCGCTGAACAGTGATGTGGGACCGGCCCTGTCCGACTCGGAGCTCGTCGCGGTCTGCGAGACGGCTCACGACCGCAAGCTGAGCGTCACCGCGCACGTGCAGGGCGCGGGGGAGACCGAGCGAGCTCTCGGCGCGGGAGTGGACGAGCTCGCCCATTGTCCGTGGACCGAGCGCCTCTCCGACGACCTGGTCGCTGGGCTCGCCCGGCACACGGGGATCGTCAGCACGCTGGACATCCACGGCTACGGGAGCAGGACGCCGGAGATGGATGTCGCGCTCGATAACCTCCGCCGGTTCGCGGAGGCCGGCGGCCGCGTCCGGTACGGCACCGACCTGGGCAACGGCCCCATCCCGCCGGGGATCCACGCGACCGAGGTGGCCCATCTCGCCGCCGCCGGCCTGTCCACCGAGGCCATACTCCGAGCCATGACGCTGGCGCCCCTGCGCGCGGGCGCTGAGGGCGACCTCGTGGGCCTGCGCGGTGACCCGTTCGACGATCTCGCGGCGCTGGGGAGGGTGGAGCTCGTCGTGTCTAGAGGCCGCGTCCGCCGATACCATTCCGCGTGATGGTTGACGTCCGGAGCTCCGCTGTGATCCGCCCCTTGCCGCCACCCAAGGTCGGTGTCGTGCTTGCGGCCGGGCAGTCGGAGCGCCTCCGCGAGGTGACCGGAGGGGGGTCAAAGGCACTCGTCTACCTCGGGGGGCTCCGTCTGGTGGAGCGCGCCATCCGCACGCTCCTGAACCTCGGCCTGGAGCGCGTGGTCGTCGTGGTCGGGTTCCGCGGCGGACCAGTCGCTGCTGTCGCCCAGCGCGTCGCCCCGGGGCGCGTGAAGGTGGTCGAGGCGATGGACTGGAGCGAGGGGAACGGCGCCTCGCTGGCGGCCGCAGAGACGGAGCTCACGGGCGAGCCTTGCTTCGTTCTCCTGAACGCGGACCACGTCTTCTCCGAGAGAGCCCTGGTCGAGCTGGCCGAGTCTCGGCAGCCCTCAGTGCTTGTGGATCCTGACCCCGATCCAGACATCCTTGGCGAGGCGACCAAGGTGGTGCTCGACTCGAACGGGAACGTGGCGGAGCTCGGAAAGAGCCTCCGAGCCCCCGTGGCAGAGTGCGGAGCCTTCCTGTTGCCCCGGTCGATCTTCTCCGCGCTTGCGGAGTCCCGCCGGGGAGGAAAGGGCTCGCTGTCCGCCGGCTTGAACGAGCTCACTCGAAGCGAGAGGCTCGCGCCTGTCAACCTGCAGGGATCCGGATGGTGGCAGGACGTGGACACTCCCTCCGACCTGGCGCGCGCCGGCCGGTTGCTGAGGCGCTCCTTGCCGCGAGACGCCGACGGTCCCATCTCCCGCCTGCTGAACAGGCGTATCTCGATTCCGATCTCTTGGCTGCTCTCCCGGTTCCGTCCGAATCCGGACGTGCTGTCCGTCCTATCGCTGATAGTAGGCTTGGCCGGGGCCTTCCTGCTCGGCCGCGGCGAGGGGGTCTGGGGAGGCGTCCTCGTCCAGATCTGCTCGATCCTCGATGGAGTCGACGGCGAGGTAGCTCGTCTCTCGCTCAGGGCGGGGCCGAGGGGAACCCTTTGGGACGGCTTCCTCGATCGCCTGGGCGATGCGGCGATCTGCGCGGGACTGGCCCTGTGGGCCGCCGATCTCGGCACGGAGGCGGAGTGGGTCGTGGGCCTGGCCGTGGCAGCCACCGCTGGGGCGATGCTGTCGATGGCGACGAAGGATCGCGTGGCCGTCCTCGGACTGGAGCCGCCATCCGAGCGGCGTATCGCGTGGCTCCTCGGAGGACGCGACGGGCGCCTGCTCCTGATATTCGTGCTCGCCCTTGTGGGCGAGCCCCTGTGGGCCCTGGCCGTGACTGCGGCGACCTCCCTGTTCTCCTCGGCGATCCGCGTCGGGTTCGCGCGCAACCCGCCCCCGTAGGCAAGCTCGGGAAGGCCGTGTCGGCGCCCGTAGTTACAATGGTGTCGTGGCCACCGGGAAGATCGTCATCCACGGGGCCCGTGAGCACAATCTCCGGAACGTTCACCTGGAGCTTCCCCGAGACCGGCTGATCGTCTTCACGGGCCTGTCCGGC
>JBOGVX010000026.1:0-9161 GCA_050693165.1 Actinomycetota bacterium
GAACAAGGCCGTGGGCTGCAGCCGCTCCACGATGCCTGCCACGAAATCGCTGACGTCTCCGGAGGCTTCGGTTATGGATCGGCGCCCGTCGAACACACCGGCGAGCAGGCCGGTCCCCCACGGTGCGGGAAGGTCGTCCGCCTCGGTCTCGTCGAAGTCAATGCCGACCGCGTCGACCGGAAGCCGGCGGAGGCGATCCGCGTGCGGGGCGGCGTCGCCGTAATAGGTATGGAAGATCAGTTTCGCGTCACCGGCGCTGTCGCGGATCGACTGAAGCGACCCCTCGAGCGCATGCCACGACGCGTCCTCGATCCCGAAGTAGGGGAGCCAGGGCTCCTCGAGGTGGATCAGCGTGTGGCCGGCAGACACCAGCGCGGCCGTCGCGGGCGACAGGATCTCGCGCGCCAACGTGCCCATCAGCTCGTCTCGATCGCCATCCCACTGCGCGGCCCGGGAGAAGAGGTAGGGCGACGGCAGTGTGGCGACGCGTGGCTCGGGGATGCCGTTATTGAGCACCCAGGCTGGAAGCTCGCGAAAGCTCGGCGAGCCGTCCGGCTCGGGAGACCTGTAGAAAGAATTGTTGTTGAACCAGCGGACCAGTACGCGGGCGTCGATGCCGCCGGACGCCTCTACGAGGGGCCTGAACAGGTCCTGCCAGTGAAGCAGTCCGTCGGACATGTAGCCGAGGCCCGCCTCGCGCTGTAGGTCGAGATAGGTCCGCCGGTCCTCCTCGAATACGGCGTCCACGGCCGCGGGCGTGGTCCTGCCGCGCTCCTCGTCCCGCGTTGCCTGGACGAGCGCCTCTGACCTCGGGTAGATGCCGTGCTGGTAAGCGGTGACTTCCATAGATCCTCCCGCGCGAGAACCGGCCCGTAACCGTCGCCACAGTGGAGGGCCGTTGGTTGCTCGAACGTCGAGCCCCATCGTCCCCGGGTTCTCACCGGGCTGGCGGTGGCACCTTGGCGGCTTCACCAGGTTGCCGGGCGGTCACAGGGCCAGATCCCTCGCGCCTCTCTAGATGTCGCGCCGTGATGCTACCTGATGCCTGCGGAAGGTGCCCAAAGAGCCGACCAGCTAGTGGAAGGAGTTTCCGCAGGCGCAGCTGCTCTGGGCAGCCGGGTTGTCGATCGTGAACCCGCTGGCCTCAAGGGAGTCCACGAAGTCGACCTTGGCCTCCTTCAGGTATGGCGCGCTCATGCGGTCGACGGCGACACGGACGCCGTGCTGCTCCGAGATCACGTCCGTCTCCGCGAACTTGTCGTCGAGGTACATCTGGTAGCGGAGCCCCGAGCACCCGCCGGGCTGGACGGCGACCCTCAGGACGACATCGGGCTGCCCTTCCTGCTGGAGCAGCTCCTTGACCTTGCCGGCCGCGGCCGTGCTGAGCTGGATCCCCTCTACCTGCTGGGTCTTCTCTACTTGCTCTGCGGTGTCCACGGGAGAGATTGTATCAGCGAGGGGCCGGGTCGAACCCCGGCCGGCTCACTCTTTGAAGTCGGCCGCCTCCGCCCCGGCCGCCCGCAGGAGCTCCTCGGGGGTGATCGGGAAGACGGTGTTGGGAGTGCCCGCAGCCGCCCAGACCTCCGAGTGAGCGAGCAGGTCTCGGTCGCAGAACACCCGAAGAGGGCGAGGGTGGCCGAACGGTGGCGTTCCTCCTATCGAGAACCCCGTCGCGGCGCGCGCCTCGTCCGCGTCCGCTCGCCTCACCGGCGACCCTCCCATCAGCGTCGAGAGCCGGCCGGTGTCTGCCCGATTCGGTCCGGACGTCAGCGCGAGAAAAGGCTCGGTGCCGGCAACGAAGACGAGCGATTTCACGATCTGACCGACGTCGCAGCCGATGGCCCGCGCCGCGTCCTGCGCGGTCTTGGTCCCCTCGGGGAACTCGCGAACATCCGGCGCGATACCGAGGGCCCCGGCCTCCTTCCGGAAACGTTCGGCGGCTCCGCTCACGGGGCGAGCTTACCGGCCGCATCCTCCGTGGCCTCCTGGAGCAGCCGGGCGGCATCCCTCATCGCCACCTCGACGCTCCCAGCTCTTTCCGTCAGCGAGTAGATGAGATCTGCTTCCGGCTCGACCCCCGCCTCGATCTGCCCGGCGATCACGACACTGTTGCAGCCCGCTTCTCTCGCGAGCCGCAGCACGCCCGCCGGCGCCTTCCCACCCGACGTCTGAATGTCGAACAGACCCTCCCCCGTGACCGCGACGTCCGCTCCCTCCAGCCGGCGCGGAAGATCGAGAACCTCGGACACGATATCGAAGCCGCCGCGAGACCTGGCGCCGAGGAAGGCGATCAGGCCGCCGCCGAGACCCCCGGCGGCGCCGGAGCCCGGCACGTCGCGGACGTCGATGCCGAGGTCTCGGTGGATCGTCGCCGCGCAGTGGCGAAGCCCCTCCTCCAGGATCGCCACCTGCTCCGGCCCGGCGCCCTTCTGCGGCCCGAACACGGACGCGGCCCCACGAGGCCCGGTCAGGGGGTTGTCGACGTCCGTCGCGACGACCAGATCGATCTCCCGCAGCTCGGGGGCCAGCCCGCCGGCGTCTATGCGAGCCAGCCTGCGCAGGGCCCCTCCTCCGGGACGGAGGTCTCGGCCTTCCTCGTCGAGCAGCCGGATCCCGACCGCCTGGGCCATCCCCGCCCCGCCATCCGTCGTGGCGCTCCCCCCGATACAGACGATCACCCGCTTGGGTCCCCGGCGGGTGGCGGCGAGGATCAGCTGGCCGGTGCCGAAAGTGCTGGCCCGCAACGGATCTCGGCGCTCCGGCGACACGAGCGCCAGACCCGATGCTGTTGCCATCTCGACGACGGCGATCAGCCCTTCGGGCGAATACGCGAGGCCGTACTCGGCCTCGACGGGGTCACCCAGCGGGCCGCTCACCCGCACCCTCTCCCTGCGGCCGTCGAGCGCCGAGACGAGCGCGTCGAGAGTTCCCTCCCCCCCGTCGGCCACGGGGACCTCATCCACCTCAGCGCCCGGGTCCTCGCGCCTCCATCCAGCCGCCATCGCTCTGGCCGCCTGCTCGGCGGATAGCGTGTCCTTGAACTTGTCCGGGGCGACGACCACTCGCATGCCGGTATCATTCTCGCCGCCCGGGGAGGAACACTGGCGCTAACCAGAGATGAATTACTGAGAACGGCACGGCACGAGCGCGACGCGCTCGGCCGGACCGTCCAATACACCCCTCTCGAGCGGTGGGAGGAGCCCGGCGCGCGAGCCGGCAGGCGGATCAAGGACGTCCTCGCGCACCTCGCAGCGTCGGAGATCGCGGCTGCGGCCCTGGTCGCGGGCGAGGAGGCCACTGAGCTGGAGGACTTCCGCAAGTCGCTGGGTGACGATGCCCTGACCACCGAGGCCTGGGAAGCGTGGATCGTCGACAAGAGCAAGGACGACTCGCCCGTAGCCCTTTCCAGGGAATGGGGCCGAGCGGCGGATCTGTTCCTCGCCCGAGTCGGACGCTCCTCCGACGAAGACTGGAACGAACAGGAGATCCGGTGGATCGGGGACGAGATGCGGCTCAAGTACCTGGTCCAGGCTCGCGTGGCGGAGTGGTGGATCCATGGCGAGGACATCCGGGAGGGTGGCCGGCTGCCGCCCCGCCGCGAGGACCCGCCGATCTACACGGTCAACGACTTCGCGATCCGCCTGATCCCCTATTCCCTATCGCTGGCCGACATCTCGCACGGCGACAAGACGGTTCGCATCGAGCTCCAGGAGGCCGGCGAGGGGACCTGGCTTCAGTCGACGGGCACCGGCGATGCGCCGAAGGGGGCGGACCCGGACGCCTACATCGTCGGGGAGGGCTACGCTTTCGCCTCCGTGGCGGGCGGTCGTGCCGACGCGGACTTCTGTCTCTACGAGGGCGTTCTCAACATCGGAGGCGACATCGAGCTTGCCGAGGACGTCCTGAACACCCTTCGCGCCTGGCCCTAGAGGCCGGCCGGACGCTCCAGGCGAACCAACCCGCTGATCGGCAGCATCTTCTTCTCGTCCTCCGACGTCTCATGGACCGAGATGACCCTGAAGCCGAGCTTCTCGTAGAGCGCTCGCGCGGGCTCGTCCCCCATCGCGGTGTCGAGAGCCACTCCGAGGCCGAGCCTGTCCGCGCCGGTGATCACCCTGTCCATGAGAGCGGTCGCGATCCCCTGGCGCCGGCGGTCGTGCGCGACGGACAGGGTCGGGACGTAGAGGTAGTGCGGGTCGACGTTCGGCAGCAAGCGGTTGATGACCCGCGCTCGCTGGGCGAGCTCGGCGACGTGACGGGCGCCTGCCGCACGGGCCATGACGACCCCCGTTCCCAGCTTCAGCGCGCCGTGGAGCCGTCCCGGGAACGCGATCGCGATGCCCGACAGTTCGTGGTCCACCTCGGCCAGGAGGCTGAAGCGGTAAGCGAGCTCGGTGCGCTCGGCCCGGTAGCAGCTCTCGATAGCACGCACGGCCGTGGCCCTGTCACCCAGGACGAACTCGAGGCTCGGGATGGCCGAGAGGATCAGGTCGGCGGCTTCGGGGGCGACGCGGGAGGTTCCGCGTCGCAGAACGGGCGTCACGCGCCGGGGCTTTGCCCGAGTGCTTCCTGAAGCGTGTCCCAGCCCAGCACCGCGCACTTGATGCGTACCGGGTACTTCACGACGCCCTTGAGCGCCATCAGGTCACCGAACTCGTCCTCGTCGGGCTCGGCCTTGCCCTCCATCATCGAGCGGAACTCGGTGGCGAGAGAGTTCGCGTCGTTCGTGGTCTTGCCGGCCACGCTCTCGGTGAGCATCGAAGCCGAGGCCTGCGATATCGAGCATCCCTGACCCTCGAACGAGACCTCCGTGACCTTCCCGTCCTCGACGCGCGCGTGGATCGTGATCTCGTCGCCGCAGAGGGGATTGTGCCCCTTCAGGGACACCGTCGCGTCGGACAGCGGCCGCTTGTTACGCGGGCTCTTGTAGTGATCGAGGATGACCTCCTTGTAGAGCTCGTCCAGCGACATCTATCCGAACACCTCCCCAGCCTTCTCCAACGCGTCGATAAGCCTATCCACATCGTCGGTGGTGCTGTAAACGTGGAACGAGGCGCGAGCCGTCGCAGGGACCCCGAGCCGGCGCATCAGGAGCTGCGCGCAGTGATGTCCGGCGCGGACGCAGACGCCCTCCTGGTCGAGCACCTGCGCGAGGTCGTGTGGGTGCACGTCGCGGAACCAGAACGAGATCGCACCGCTCCGCTCGTCGGGGCTCATCGAGCCGAACACCTTCGCTCCGGCTTGCGTCAGCCGCTCGAGCGCGTACGCGGTCAGCTCTCGCTCGTGCTCGCGCACCGCGTCCATCCCGAGATCCTGGAGGTAGGCGATCGCCGCTCCCAGACCGACCGCCTCGGCGATCGCGGGCGTGCCCGCCTCGAATTTGTACGGAGCATCCTTGTAGGTCGAGGAGTCCGGGTGCACCTCCATGATCATCTCCCCGCCGCCCAGGAACGGGTCCATGGCCTCGAGGTGCTCCGCCTTCGCGTACAGGCCGCCGGACCCGGTGGGCCCGAGCATCTTGTGGCCCGAGAAGGTCAGGAAGTCGATGTCCAAGGCGCCGACGTCCACGGGCATGTGCGAGACCATCTGCGCGCCGTCGACCAGCACGAGCGCGCCGGCCTCGTGAGCGATCCGTGTGATCTTGTCCATCGGCGGGATCGTGCCGATGACGTTCGACATGCCGGTGACCGAGACAAGCTTGGTGCGATCGGTGATAGTCGCGCGCAGCCCATCGAGGCTCAGCAGACCATCCTCGGTGTAGGGGACGTAGCGAAGCACGGCGCCGGTGTCCCGGGCGGCGAGCTGCCACGGGACGATGTTCGAGTGGTGCTCGAGCTCTGTGAGGACTATCTCGTCCCCCTCCTGCAGGAACTTGCGGCCCCAGCCGTGCGCGACCAGGTTGACCGACTCGGTGGTCCCGCGTGTGAACACGATCGTGCTCGCGTCGGCGTTGATGAGTCCCGCTGCCTTCGCGCGCGCGTCCTCGTACATCCCCGTGGCCTCCTCGGCCAGCAGGTAGACGCCGCGATGGACGTTCGCGTTGTGCTTCTCCCAGAACTCGGTCAGCGTCTCGATGACCTGGCGGGGCTTCTGGGACGTCGCAGCGCTGTCGAGGTACACGAGCGGCTTGCCGTGCATCTCCCGCTCGAAGATCGGGAACTCCTTACGGACGGTCTCTGCGTCGAAGCGCTCGCTCACGTTCGTCATCGTACGCCTCACGTCTCGACTCTCTCGGCCTCGGCCTCGGCCTCGTCGGTCTCGGCGGTGATCCCGAGCTCCTGCCGCAGCCCGTCGTAACCCTTGCTCTCCAGCTCCTTGGCGAGCTCGGCCCCGCCCGACTTCACGATGCGCCCGGCCATCAGCACGTGGACGTGCTGCGGCGTGACGTAGTCGAGGATCCGCTGGTAGTGCGTGATGACCAGCAGGCCGAGACTCGGCCCGCTCAGCTGGTTGATCCCGGTGGCCACCGCCTTCAGGGCGTCGATGTCGAGGCCCGAGTCGGTCTCATCGAGGATCGCGATCTGAGGATCGAGCACCGCAAGCTGGAGCGTCTCCATACGCTTCTTCTCCCCGCCGGAGAACCCCTGGTTCACGTAGCGCCGGACCATGTCGTCCTCGACGCCCACCATCGCCATCTTCTCCTTGAGGATCTTGCGGAACGCGAGCGCGGAGATCTTCTTGTCCTCATCCCCCGTCGGGTTCTTCAGCGAGTTGTACGCGGAGCGGAGGAAGTTCACGACCGAGACGCCGGGGACCTCGACCGGGTACTGGAACGCGAGGAACAGCCCGCGTCGAGCCCGCTCGTCTGCTGGGAGCCCGAGGACGCTCTCGCCGTTGAAGAGCACGTCGCCATTCGTGACCACGTAGCCCGGGCGTCCCATGATCACGCTCGCAAGGGTGGACTTCCCCGAACCGTTCGGTCCCATCAGCGCGTGAACCTCGCCCTGGCGAACCGTCAGGTCGACTCCGGCCAGGATGTCCCTGCCGGCGGTCGACGCGTGCAGCTCCTTGATCTCGAGCGTTGCCGCTCCGTTGGTCTCACTCATCAGCTATCTCCACCTTCACTTGGTCGTCTTCCACCTTCACGTTGTATGTGGGCACCGGCTGCGTGGCCGGAAGGGTTCTCGGCTTGCCCGTCTCGAGGTCGAACGTCGATCCGTGCTTCGGGCACTCGATCGTGCCGAAGTCGGTGTCCACCTCGCCCTCGTGCAGGAAGTAGTGCGCGTGCGAGCAGATGTCCCCCACGGCGCGGAAGCCCTCCTCGCCCAGGTTGACGAGCGCGATCTCGTGGGCGCCCACCTCGAATCGCCTGACCTCCCCCTCTGGGACCTCATCTGTTCGGCACAGCGTCACGAGCGCCATCACTTCCCTCTGAGCTCTGCCTCGATGGCCGCGGCGAGGCTCTCGCGGATCTCCTCGAGCGGGACCTTGTCCAGGACTTCCTGGAAGAACCCCCGGACGATCAGTCGCACCGCCTCTTCGCGAGGGATCCCTCGCGTCTGCAGGTAGAACACCTCGTCCTCGTCCACGGGTCCCACGCTCGCCGCGTGGGAGCACTTCACGTCGTTGTTCTCGATCTCCAGGTTGGGGATCGAGTCGGCCTTGGCCTCGTCCGACAGCACGATGTTTCGGTTCGTCTGGAAGGCATTGCTACCCGCCGCGCCGGGAGCGATGTGGATCAGCCCGGAGTACACGACGCGAGAGGAGTCGCGGAGCGCGCCCTTGTACAGAAGGTCGCTCGTGCAGTGCGGCGCGATGTGGTCCTGCAGCGAGCGGTGGTCAACGTGCTGGCTGCCGTCGGTGAAATAGACGCCGAGCATCTCGCTGTGCCCGCCGGGCCCGGCCAGGACGCTCTCCACCTCGGTCCGAGACAGGTCGGCGCCGAACGAGACCGCCAGCGAGCGGACCTGGGCGTCGCGATCTATCTGCGCGCGCTGAACCGAGAGATGGGTGACGCCCCTCCCCCAGTCCTGCAGCGAGATGTAGCGGACCTGGGAATTCGGGCCGGCGAAGATCTCCACGCCGGCGACCGAGAGCGCGGACTCGAGGTCGGGCGAGACATACCTGTCGATGAACGTCACCGAGGCGCCCTCGTCGACGATCAACAGGGTGTGCGGGAACACTGCCGCACCGGCCGCGTCCATGTACGTCAGCGACTGCAGGGGCATCTCGACGTTCACGCCCTTCGGTACGTGAACCAGCGTGCCTCCGGTCCGGAAGGCCGCCTGCAACGCGGTGAACTTCGTGCGATCCGCTGGGATCAAGGTGTGGAGCCGGTCGGTGACCAGCTCGGGATGATCGCGCAGCGCCTGGTCGATGCCGAGGAAGCGCACTCCGCGCTTCTCGAGCTCGGGGTCGAGGTGAGCGATCGCGGTCTCGGAGTTGTGCTGGATCAGCAGCCCGCTGCGCTCGCCGACCTCTCCGGCGGCCTCGAGGATCCGCTCGTCCACGTCATCAAGGGTGGTTGCCTTGTTGCCGGGCGCGAACGGGGCGAACGCGTTCATGTCGAGCTCGGACAGGTCCGTGTACCGCCATTCCTCCGTTTCCTGGGAGGGAGTCGGCAGGGTCTCGAAGTCGGACAGCGCTCCCTTCCGAGACTCGATCAGCAAGTCTTCGGGGAGCGCGGCCGGGGCGATGGTTTCCCTCACGAAACTCAGTCTAGTGAGGGGTATTCCTACCGTCTAGATAGGAATTACTCGCTCGCCCTATCCTGCCCTTATGGAGCTCCGGGACATCACGATGGCCGATCTCCCCCTCTACGTGCGGATCCTGCGTGACCCGAGGGTGATGGCCGAGCTCGGCGGCCCGCTGCCCGAGGAGGGTCTCGAGGAGAAGCTCCGTGGGATCGTCGCCGACGTAGAGGCGAACGACACCTGGTTCTCGGTCATCGTCCCGGACGGTGGTGCGGGCTCGGCCGGTGCGGGCTGGGTCTGCATCTGGGAGACCGACCAGGACGGCGATACCTTCAGCGAGATCGGCTGGATGGTCGATCCCGCGCATCAGGGGCGAGGGCTTGCCAGCAGCGCGGTCCGCGAGATCCTCGACCGGGCAACGAGAGAGGGTCGCTGGGGCGAGATCAGCGCCCACCCGGCGGTCACCAACGGCCCTTCGAACGCGATCTGTCGAAAGACGGGTTTCAAGCTCACGGGAGAGCGCGACAT
>JBOGVX010000027.1:0-3065 GCA_050693165.1 Actinomycetota bacterium
AACAGGTCCAGTACCTGCTCTTCCACGGCAAGGAGACGATGCGCGACTCGCTCGCCGGGGGGTCGCTCCTGCACCTGCAGGTGAAGATCGCCGACCACCTCGTGGGCAAGAAGATCTCGAGCGTGACCTCGGACGGCGAGGTCGAGGTGATCGGTGTCGACCGGGGCGGCGAGGGCTTCATACCTAAGGACGACTCGACCTTCCAGGATGGGGACATGGTCCACTTCATCGTGCACAAGGATCACGTCGAGACGCTCGACACGCTCCTGGAGCCGGCGGCCGAATGAGGATCGTCGTCGCGGGAGCCGGCAACATCGGACGTCACCTCGCCCACGACCTGCACGAGCGCTACCACGACGTCACGGTCGTGGAGCAGGACCCGGCAACCGTGGACAAGGCGCAGGAGGATGCGCCGGGCGTGACTTTCGTCTTGGGCGACGCGTGCGAGCCTTGGGTGCTCGACAAGGCGGAGGTGCGCACCTGCGACGTGATAGTCGCGGCCACCGGCGACGACGAGGACAACCTTGTTATCTCACTCCTCTCCAAACAGGAGTACGGGGTCCCCCACGTTGTCGCGCGCGTGAACCACCCGAAGAACGAGTGGCTCTTCAACGAGACCTGGGGCGTGGACGTCCCGATGAGCCCCCCGCACGTCCTGACCGCACTGGTCGAGGAAGCGGTCACGGTCGGCGACCTGGTCAGGCTCTTCAAGCTGGAGCGCGGACAGGTGACGCTGGTCGAGATCACTATCGACGAGCGAGCGCCGATGGCAGGCAAGCCCCTCTACGAGCTGCGGCTGCCCCAGGACTCCGCGATCGTGGCGATCCTGCGCAGAGGACACGTGGTGATCCCGCAGCCGGAGACCCGGCTCTCTCCCGGTGACGAGATCATGGCGATCGCCACCGCCGAGGCGGAAGACAGTCTGCGAGCGGCCCTCATGGGGGGTAGCCCGGGACCGCCTTCCGACGGATCAGACGAGCCCGAGCCCCAGAGCTAGATCCTTAAGTTCTATGAGGAGGTTCACCACGCGGGTAGGCGCATCCTCTGTGCAAACTCACACGAGAGGAGAGGGCGGCTAGGCGAACTCGAAGCGGGGGCTCAGCATGCGAAGGCCGTCACGCTCGTCCGCGATGACGCCCTCGAGCACGATCCCCGAGCCGAGCGTTAGGCCGGGGATCGAGGATCTGCCGGGCCATGAGGCGGTGACCTCACCGGTCCCGTCCGTGACGACCGCCTCGAGCGTGGTGGTCCCGTTCATCGGGCGGAGACGTAGGCGCCTGACCCAGCCCGCCACCTTGACGGGCTCGCGGCAGGGGCACCCCTGGATCGGCTGTCGGCCGGGTATGCGAGTTGCCCACTCGCGGATCTCGTTACCGAGTCGTTCCTCGTCGGACTGAGTGAAGAACCTCCCGACCTTCTTGAGCAAGCCCACGAGACGAGCCTAAACCTCTTTTGGGTGACCCCGGTCCGGTCAGTCGGCGCCGACGAGCTCCTCGGCCTTCTTGCGCTTCGAGTTCCAGATCGCCCCGGCAACCACGACCAGCGCAAGGATCGCGATTACCGCTCGAGGGCCGTCCTTGGTCGCGTACTCGACCACCAGCGGGGCAGTCAGCAGCGCGACCAGGTTCATGACCTTGATCAGCGGGTTGAGCGCCGGGCCGGCGGTGTCCTTGAAAGGGTCGCCGACGGTGTCACCGATGACTGTCGCCTTGTGGGACTCGGACCCCTTACCTCCGTACAGCCCCTCCTCGATCAGCTTCTTGGCGTTGTCCCACGCTCCACCCGCGTTCGAGAGCATCACCGCGAGGAGCTGGCCGGTGAGGATCACACCCGCGAGATAGGCGCCGAGCGCCTCCGCCTTCAGGCCAAACCCGACGATGATCGGGGTGAGCACCGCGAGGAGACCCGGCGTCAGGAGCTCGCGAAGCGAGGTACGCGTGCAGATGTCCACGACGCGGCCGTAGTCGGGCTTCTCCGTACCGGCCATGATCCCCGGGTGGTCGCGGAACTGGTTCCGCACCTCGACCACAACCTGGGCGGCCGCCCGCCCGACGGCACGGATGGCGAGCGCCGAGAACATGAACGCCACCGAACCACCGATGAGCAGACCGATCAGGACATCGGGATGGTCCACGCGGATGCCCTGGAAGTTGAAGCCGGCGGCCTTCAGGGCCTCCTCGAACGAGCCGAACAGCGAGGTTGCCGCGATCACGGCCGTGGCGATGGCGATCCCCTTGGTGATCGCCTTGGTCGAGTTACCGACGGCGTCTAGCCCCTGCAGGATCTCCGCAGGCCGGCCCTCGAACTCGCCGGACATCTCGGCGATGCCCTGCGCGTTATCGGCCACCGGGCCGTACGTGTCCATCGAGACGATCACGCCGACGGTCGTGAGCATCCCCATCCCGGTCAGCGAGATGAAGTACAGCCGCTCGGCGGTGTTGTCACCAAGCAGGAACGCGGCGCCGATCGTCGCGGCGATAACGAGGATCGCGTAGACGGTGGACTCGAGCCCGACGGAGAAACCCGAAAGGATCGTGGTCGCGGGCCCGGTACGGGAAGCATCCGCGATCTCCTTGACCGGCCTGCGGGTCGTGGACGTGAAGTGTTCCGTCAGGACCGAGATGACCCCGGCCAGGACCAGACCGATCACGACGGCCCAGAAGACACGGAGGTCCTCCACGTAGATATCAGCCACGAAGTAGACGGCTATCGCGGACAGCAGCGCCGAGAAGAAGAAGCCTCGGTTGATCGCCCGCATCCCGTGCTCCGTCTCGCTGCGCGGCCGGACCGAGTAGATGCCGATGATCGAGGTGATGACACCGATCGCGCGGACGAGCAGCGGGAACATGACGCCGACGATCGCGCCCTTCGGGTTCCCGGCGTACGCGGCCGCCCCCAGGATGATCGACGCGACGAGCGTGACCTCGTACGACTCGAACAGGTCGGCCGCCATACCGGCGCAGTCACCCACGTTGTCGCCGACGTTGTCGGCGATCGTCGCCGCGTTTCGCGGGTCGTCCTCTGGGATGTTCTTCTCGACCTTCCCGACCAGGTCGGCGCCCACG
>JBOGVX010000028.1:0-14580 GCA_050693165.1 Actinomycetota bacterium
GGTACAGCAGCCGAGCGGCGGCCGCGGACGCCGTGACCGAGGCGGCGGCGGGCTCCAGGGCGGGGATCCCGGCCACCCCTCCGATCGCGTATCCCATGAAGAAGCCGCCGCCGAAGGCCAGGCCGAAGGCAGCCCAGAGTAGGCCGGCTCCGCCTCCCTCGCGTCTGGGCTTCTCGACGATCCGGATGCCCACGCCCTCTTCTCCCTTCTCGGCGGGGCTAACTATCTCCCATGGGGCAACCCACCCAGCCTAGAGCGAACCGCCGGTCGGGAGCCAGGACGGAGAGCGTCACCGACGTCGGAGGTATGAACAGAAAGTTGTGGGTGCGGGACTTGGTGATGGATTCGGCCTGTGTTCAGGGTGCGGGTGCGCGATCCTTGGTTGCTCGAGTCCTTCAGCGACACGGGTTGGAGGGTTGGCGGATCGAAGGGGGAGGGTGGAATCCTGAACAACCCTGCACCGAGGTGCAGCTCGACGCCGGAGATGCCGTTGCCTACCTGTTCGCGACCGAGAGGGGCCGGGGTGACGCGACGCTCCCTAGTTCTTCTGCTTGTTGTAGCCGCCCTCACCGGCCCCATCCCCGGCCATCCGGCTGATGCGCTGGAGGGTGCCGAGGCGGCGTGCACCGACTCGATCTCGTTCGCCTACGAAAGGGAGGTTCGGGTCCGAGGCGCCGTCGCCCTTGGCTGCTCCTCGGAGCCGGGACCGATCGCCCTTGAGATATCGCTTCAACGTTGCGTGGACACTGTGGGAAAGCTCTCCGACGCAAGGGCTGCCACGCCAAGCGGTCGAAATCGCTCTTGCGTTCGGTCGGGCGCCGGCCGAGATGGCGGATTATCGGGCAGTGTTTCGGTACCGAGCAGAGGCAGGCGGGACGACAGTGGCGGGGTCGTGGACCGCACGTGCAAGGTGCTACGCCGCCGTCGTGGCGGTGGGCTGCACGGGCGATGCGCAGGAGCGCTTGCCGACGAGTCAAGCGCCCTTCAGCGCTGTGCTTCCTCACGCCAGCCTCAGCAATGATCGCCGTGGTCGTGGAGGAGAAAGCGAAACGGCGGGCGAAAACGCGTGTAGTCAAGTGCTCTTCGAGCGCTGTGCTACAGTGACGGGCGGAGACGACACGTTTCCGCAGGTCAGACGGGCCGTGGCGCAGCTTGGTTAGCGCGCTTGACTGGGGGCTAGAGCCGGCCAAGCGCTGTGCAACTCGGTGAATCCGCAGGTCGAGTTTGAGCGAAAGGGCCAAAGTTAAGCGCTGTAGAGCCCTGTCGATCCACGCTCCCCACTCGCGGAGATCCCTCGGCGCTCAGTCGAAGTCAAGCCAGAGGGCCAGGGTGGTTCGCTTGCCCAGCAGACCGCTGGTGCCGATCATCGACGCGCTCAGTCCGTACCGGCCCTCGGGCACGAAGTTGCCCTTGAAGACCCGGCGGTCTCCGCCGGGAACAGGAAACACGAATGACCATCCCTGCTGACCGGGCGAGCGCTGGCAGTCGAGATGCTGATCGGGCGGCTCCTGGCCCGGGGGCTTGCTCGGGTAGATGCAGACGGAATCCTCGGATACGCCCTGCCACGCTAGCGATCCGCTGAGTCGAGCGGCGGCCTGCTGGATCAGGAGGACGAATCCTCCTCCCGCGCCGATCTGATCGGCGTCGGCGGCGCGGTAGACGGCACCGTTGTCGACGATGTAGCGCGGCGTCATCACCTTTCCCCGGACCAGGGTGTCGGGGTGGACCTCGGTCTGCCCGCTGAGCCCGTTGAAGGTGATGGTGGCGGTGACCGGCGTTCCGTCGGTGACGAGGTAGAGCAGCCAGTTGCCGGCCGGCAGCTCGTAGCTCTCGGTCTGGATGTTGTAGCGCCCGAGCGTGATGTACGGGCTGAACGACGCCGCCCGGTCGGCCATCTTGTAGGCGAAGAACCCATCCTTGGTCGCAAGCCTCTCATCGGCCGGCAGGTCGGGGATCATCTGGACGCCGATCAGCGGGCCCTCGCCCTCGACGACCACGTCGGGATCGGGCTCGGTGAACGCTTGATGCAGGATCCCGACGTGTACCGTGGCTTCCTCCTCGAGGTGCACTCGCGCGCGCGAGGTCCACCGGCCGCTCACCGTCGTGGTCCGGCAGAGCTCGGTTCGGCCATCCTCGCGCGGGATCGACCCGCATTCCTCGGGGGCGGCAGCCGCGGCCTGCAGCGGCAGGGACAGTGCGACGACCAGGGTGGTCAGGACCCTGAATCTGATGCTCATGTCGGGCTCCTTCCGTCGCGTTCTTCTATTCGAGACCGCTGGGGCCATGTGTGGTGGAAATCGCATGCCTCGGCCCTTCACAGCCTCCCCCTACGCGTTGATCCCCACCGACCCAGTGGAGCTGACCCAGACGCCCACTCCTCGTGAGCCGACCGCTGGGTTCCGAGGCGGCACGGACGTGAAGGTATCCTGGCTCCCGCCGTCGAGGTCGAGGAAGAGGCCGATCCCATTGGCCACCGCCTGCGCGGACGATGCCACGCCGCCGGTCGACGGCTCCGTCACCTTCGTGGGAGGCGTCGCCTGGGCGGTCGCGCTCGCCGATGACCAGTAGGAGTCGTCCCCCCCCAGGTCCTGGAGGCTGGCGAACCTTCCCCAGGGGCTGAACTGCGCCGTCTGGACGAAGTTCCAGGCGATCCCCGAGGTGGCGATGCCTTCGGCCGGTCCATCGCCCCAGGGCTCGGCGGCCGCCGTGGCCCGGCTCGAGCCCTCGGCCCGGTAGGTGTCGTCACCGGACCGGTCCAGGAGGAGACCGTTCGCGGCGAGGCCGACGCCGCCGCCCTGCCCGTACACCTGGGCGTTGCCCGACAGGGCTTCAGCCGTTGGCCCGGACTCGGTTGCCTCGCGGTCGGTTGCCGTCGCGTCGGCGTGGCTCGTGCCGGCCAGGGTATACGCGTCATCACCCCCGGCGTCCACGAGCGCGCCGGTCGCGGTGTCGCCCAGGCCCTGGGCTAAGGTGATCGTCGGGGGAGCGGCCACCCTGACGACGGCCCCCTTGGCGCCGTCGTTGATCCCCGCGTAGCGGACCCGGGCCTCCGCTGCCGCGATGAACGAGTCGTCGCCGCCCGCGTCGTACAGAGAGCCGAAGCCGCCGAGTGTCCCCGCGCCCTGCCCAACCACGGCGTCGGCCAGGGTGATCAGCGCGATCCCGATGTCCTCGCTCGCGACCCTCCCCGCGGTGACCCGGACATCGTTGGCGTGCAGCGTCCAGTGCGTCTTCCCGTCCCCCGCGATCGCGGCGGCCGACCCACCGGTCGCGCCGACGCCCATCCCTCGGGCCTGGCCGATGCCGATGTCGGCTTCGGGCGAGATGACGGTCGTCGAGACGACGTCGTCGATCCCGCCGTCGTCGGCGAACAACGCCACCGCACCGGTAATCGCGTAGCCCGCGCCGCTCGCCAGCGCCTCGCCCCCGTGAAGCTCCCCGTTCTTGACGACCGGTGTTGGGCGGCACTCCACGAGGTACGAGTCGTTGGATCCCCCCCGGTCGGCCACGACACCGAGCCCCCCCACCGAGCCGAAGGCGAGACCGTTGGCGCGCTCGAACTCCCACGAGTCGCCGAAGGGACTGTAGGTCCCGCCGACGCTGGGAGCCGTGTTCGATACGGTGTATCGGTCGGCACCGCCGAGGTCCGCAAGGACGCCGACCCCGGTGTCCCCGCAGCCCATCGCGCAGACGCTCACAGTGGTGCCGGCCGGAGGCTGCTCGGCCACGGTAGCGGTGAACTCGTCGTCACCTGCGGCGTCCACGAGGATGCCGATACCTCCACCCCGCCCCGATCCCTGCGCGACGAAGGAGTCGGACCGCGGCACCGAGGATCGGTACGTGTCGTTGCCCGAGACGTCGATCACGACCGCGGTGGCAATCCGGTTGACCAGCGGCTCCGCCCCTGCCGCGGCGTTCAGATAAAGGTCGTCGCCTCCCTGGTCGATCAGCAGCTCGAAGTCGTGCGTGTAGGTGTTGGGCCCGCTCCCTCCTATGCAGAGGCGGCTTCCCACCTGGGCGACGTCGCACTCCGCCAGCGAGGCTCCCCGCGCGGGCCGGGCGAAGGAGGAGGCGATGAGCGGCGGAAGGGCCGCGTCGATCGACGCGGCCACCTCGAGCGCCGCGGAGTAGAGAAGCCGGCGATCGACGATGCGATCGAGACCGCCCAGGAAGCGCCGCACGTCATCCGGTGTGGTGGTGATCGCGACCCCGGTGCCCGTCCCGTGTGCCGCCGACCGGGTGACCGCCACGCTGCTGAGCTCGGCAGCCCGTTCGGCGAGGAGGGAGACGTTCCCCTGGATGGCATCTGTCGAGGCGCGTGAAGCACGATCCATCGCCGACAGCAGCCCCTCGACCGCCGGCGCGATCGAGGTCGGTATCCCCGCCGGCGCCCTGAGGCCGGGGCCCTGCCGCGGCAGCGCGACGGGCTCGACCCGCCCGAGTGCCATGGCCGCGCGGACGGCAGACGCAACGCCGCCGGAGCCCAGCTCGCGTCGCACGGGCGCGAGCCGGGAGAGGGTCTGCGCCCTTGCATCGGCCGCCCTTCGAAGGATGCCAGCGGGCACGGGCGTATCGATCGCGGCGGTGGCGGGCATGGTTGGGATCCAGGACGCCACGAGCGTGGCCAGGCATGTCGCGATCGTCGGCGCGATGGGGCGCCTCCGGCGGGTTGGGGTCATCGGTCTTCCTCCTTCGTCGAATTGGGCCGGGCCCGCTCCAGCGGTTCGGGGATGCCGGCTCCCACCCCCGGGGGATTCGTCGTCGAACGTTCCGGTCCTGCTCCACCGGCTGGCGGGAACTTCACATCGTTCGCACGGATCCACCCGCTGAGCGCCAGCTTGAATCCTGCCTGGAAGCGTGATCGTGCCTCGAGCTTCCTCATCCCCGCCTTCAGATGGCGTTGCAGGGTTCGCCGGCTCAGCTCGAGCTTCCGCATGACCGCCTCGTCCGTGAACCCGGCAGCCAGCGATCGAAGCACTTCGAGCTCCCCGGGGCTGGGAGGGTCCTGTTCCGAGAGAAGGGGGGCGTCAGGCGGGCTCACAGGGTCAGCGTAGGCCGCGCTGGGCATTCGAGTCTTCCCCTAAAACCGCGTATATTTCACGCGCGAATGGGGGAACTAGTGGGCCGCGAGGACGAGCTCGCGTGGCTGGAGCGACAGCTCGGACCGGACGTGTCGAGGACGGGTCGCCTCGTGCTCGTCGCGGGCGAGGCGGGCATGGGCAAGACCCGCCTGGCGCAGGAGGCCATCCCGGAGGGCATGCGACTCGGCTGGATCACCTTCCCCCACGCTCGCTTCGCCGCTCCCGGGTTCGGACTTCGCCAGCTGGCCCGTGCCGGAAGGGAGGCGGGTCGGGCGCTGGAGGCACAACTCACGGAGTCGCATGGGGCGGAGGTCGGCCCGTGGAAGTTCCTGGTGATCGCGCAGGCAGCCGATGACGTTCTTCGCGCGAGCGGGGGGCAGATCCTCGTCCTCGATGATCTCCAGTGGGCCGATGAGCTGACCCTTGCCTGGCTCTCACAGGTGTCGGGCCTGCTGGCCGACACCCCTTCAAGGATCATCGCCCTGGTGAGGGCCGCCGAGGGTCTGCCGACGGCCGTCGCCGAAGCCGTCCGGCCACTCGCCCCGCGCGGGGCGGTCGCCGAGCTCCGGCTCGGTCCGTTGTCGGTTGAGGCGGTAGCTGCTCTCGCGAAGTCCCTCGGTCACGAACGTGTTGCGAGATCCGCTCGGGAGATCCACGCGCGCACCGACGGCGTTCCCGTCGCCGTCAAGGCGCTGGTGGAGAGGGCGGGCCTGAGCAATCGGGCCGTGCAGGTGCGGGCCGAACCGGCGGCCTCCATGCCCGTGATCCTGTCGTTGGTCTCGGGACAGCTCCTCGACCTCCCCAGCTCTTCTCGAAGACTGGTGGCCGTAGCCTCCCTCTTTCCACCCCCCATAACAGAGCGGCTGGTCCGGGTCGTGTGCGGCCTCGGGGTCGAACGCTTCGACGAGGTCCTCCAGGCGGCCCTGGCCTCGGGACTGATCATCCGCAGCGGGGGAGGCACCCTCTCGTTTCGACACGACCTTCATCGCGAGGCAGTCCAGGAGGCCTTGCCGTTGTCTGAGCGTCGCGCGCTTCATCGTGAGATCGCCGCCGCGCTGTCTCGCGAACCGAATCACCCGGCGGAAGCTGTCGCGGCCCAGCTCCTTGAAGCGAGCCTGCCGGAGCAGGCGGGCGAGTGGTTCGAACGGGCCGCCGAGGAAGCCAGGCGCGTTCACGACCGGGGGACCGAGTTCGTCCATCTGAGGCACGCGATCGAGCTCGATGAGGGATCGGACCCCGAGCGCCTCATCCTCCTGGCCGAGCAGCTCACGCTCGCCGCGCGCGACTCGAACCACCTCGCCGACGGCGTCGAGGTTCTGGGTCAGCTGGCAGCGCGGATGCGGACGGCTTCGCAGCGAGGCCGGTTGTCTCTCTGCCGCGCTCGACTTGCGGCCTTCTCCGGCCGGTACCAAGAGCGCATCGAGATGCTCGAGCGAGCTGGGGACGACTTCGCTTCGATCGGCGACCGGCTGGGACTGGCGAGGTGTCTCGCGGAGATGTCCCTTCCGGTGGGCACGCAGGTCTCGCCGGACGAACGCGTCGCATTCGGACGCCGGGCTTTGGGGGTGGCACAGGAGGCGGGCGACCCGTCGACGGTCGCCTTCGCGGCGAGCAACCTGGCCGTTGCGGAGCTCGTCGGTGGCAACCCCGGCGCGTTCGATCTGTTCGCGCTGTCGGCTCGTGCGTTGGAATCCGTCGGCCCCGCCGGGGCCGAGGAGGCCGGTCGGAATCATTGCAACTGGGCGATCGCAGCCGTCGGCTTCGGGGATCACGCGGAAGCGGAGCATGTCATCCGGGCCGGCCTGCGACTGAGCAGGGCCCCTGTTGACAGAACGATGCTTCACGCTGTCGACGCTCTCCGTCTCTGGCGCATGGGGCGATGGGACGAGAGCTTGGACGCTATCGAACGCGCCCGAGAGGACGTCTCGTACCCGGAGGTTCGCCCGCTCGCCGATGCCCTCGAGACCATCATCCGGTTCGAGCGAGAGCCTCGCCCGGATCCGTCGCCCCTGGCCCGGGCGACCGATCTGTTGGTCGAGATGTCGGACGAGAACTGGGCCGCGATCGCGCACGCCATGCTCATGCGGCTCCGCGTAGCGCGGCGTGAGCCGCACCCCGCGCGCGGACTGCCGCGCATCCTTGACCTCTTGGTACGCACGGGCTCTCGTATCGGATGGGACGACCTGCTTCCATCAACCGCGGAAGTGAACCCGGCGGAGTGCGGTCGGATGCTCGTCCTCCTCGGCGACCTGCGGCCCGTCGGGAAGCGATCCGCGGCGGCCGAGCGGCACATGACCGGCCTCCTCCCAGGGGATCAGCGAGATCGAGAGGGAGCGCTCCTCGAAGCCGCTGAGGCGTACCTGGCTCTTCCCGAGCCGCACTCCGCGGCACGGGCATTCGAAGCCTGCGCCGCCATCCGAGTCGCCGCGGGGAAGCGGGCGGGCGATCTGCGTGCCCGCGCCGCTCGGATCTACAGCGATCTCGGGGCGGATCGGTCTCTGGCGACCCTGATCCGCAGGTCAGGGGGGTCGAGAGCCCTTGATGACTTCCGGATCCCGAGGAGCCAGGCTTATTCGGGGGCACCGGGACTGACGCCGCGAGAGCATGAGATTGCCGAGTTGGCTCGTCGCGGGCACACCGCATCCGAGATCGGGCAGCGGCTGTCGATCGCGAGTGGGACGGTCGCCAAGCACCTCGAACGCATCAAGCGAAAGCTCGGGGCCCGGCGGAAGCGGGACCTGGTTCGGATCCTCTCCAGGGACGGCGACTAGCGTTCTGCCCCCTCTGGTAGAGGTATCTCTTCCGACCCGAGTCGCGACGAAAAGGCGCCTCCTCGAGCGACGAATAGGTCGAGGAGCAACACTCTCCATAGAGGGCAGAGGACGGTGATCCGGCGGGTCGGGAAGGTCATGCAGGCCCTCGGGGCCCGGACCCGGTTCCAAGCTGGATGGATCGCCGCGATGCCTCACCCGATGTGACGCAAGGTTCTACCCCTTTGTTGTGGCGACCGTTACGATGCGTGTGCCCGTTCTGAGTCCTTGACGAATCGTCAAGCGCTCTTCGAACTACCGGGGCGGCCGACTGGAGCAGGGCGGGGGAGCAGCCCGGGCCTGAACTGGCGCTGATTCACGCACGAGTCAAGCGCTCTTGGGAGCGGTTATCTGCTCTTCGAGCGCTGTGCTACAGTGACGGGCGGAGACGACACGTTTCCGCAGGTCAGACGGGCCGTGGCGCAGCTTGGTTAGCGCGCTTGACTGGGGGTCAAGAGGTCGGCGGTTCGAATCCGCCCGGCCCGACATCGTTGGCTGCTAGTCAATTTGAACTACTCGAACGGCCCGATATAGCTATTCACGCGGGTACACCCTCCGTGTTATTACATGGCCCGGAGAGGAGGGGGCCTATGCCCGCCCGAGCCATCTTGGTCCTGGCGCCCCTCCACTAGCGAAGGGAGAGGTGCCGTGAATAGCAAGAAACAAGGCATTCCGGGCCGGAGGTTCATCCAGGCCCTGGCGGTTGCGACCGCCGTGTTCGGATTCATCATTCCGGCCGCAGCGAGCCACCCCGAGGTGAGCTTGGCGGGCAGCAACTTCGAGATCGACACCGACGCGAACCTGAAGCGGGACGACGCGTCGCCGTCCATCGACTGGGCAAGCGTTACCGAGGCTCGCAAGGCGGACCTGCCATCCGGTACAGGAGACAACGCCTTCGGACAGGGGTCGAAGGAAGACACGGCGGTGCCGACCGTGGTCTCGGGAAGCATCCCGCCGAACAAGAGCGACTTGAAGTTCTTCGGCGCCTACCAGGAGCAGAACGGGGCCAACAAGTTCCTCCACCTGTACTGGAGCAGGGTGCAGGATCCTTCGGGGTCCACGAACATGGACTTCGAGTTCAACCAGAAGCTCTGCAATGGGACGGTCAACACGGGTTGCAGTTCCAATGGCGTCACGCCGATCCGTACGGCCGGCGACCTGCTGGTCATCTATGACCTGACGCAGGGCGGTACGACTCCGGTTCTTTCGCTGCGTACGTGGAACGGCAGCGCTTGGGGCTCCGGGGTCAACCTCACCTCCGCGGGTAAGGCGACCGGCTCGATCAACAACAGCCCGATCTCCTCGGCGGATGCCGACGGTCTGGGGGCACACAGCGCCCGCACCTTCGGTGAGGCGTCGATCAACCTGAACGCGATCTTCGATCCGACAAAGTGCCAGAGCTTCGGCTCGGCGTACCTTAAGAGCCGCAGCTCTCCGGCCTTCACGGCAGAGCTCAAGGACTTCATCGCTCCGCAACCGGTCAATCTGACCAACTGCGGCCGCGTGGTGGTGAAGAAGGTCGATCAGGCGGGTGCTCCGCTTCCAGGCGCCGCGTTCACCATCAACCCGGCGAACGCCAAGGGAGCGACGAACCTGACCCAGATCACGCCGAGCCTGTTCTGCATCGACAACCTGCTCTTCGGTACCACATACACCGTCCACGAGAGCGTTGTGCCGACGGGGCATCGAGGCGCCCCGGATCAGACGTTCGTGCCTAGCGTTGGCGGTGACTGCTCGAATGTCACGGGGACCACGCCGCCAGACCGCACTTTCGTCAACGTGAAGATCGTCGGTGCCATCAAGGTCGTGAAGAGGGCGAAGCACGCGGCGGCGACGGGTGGCTCGAAGCCGCATGCGAACGTGACCTTCACGATTAAGCAGGGCTCGACCACCGTTGGGACCGTGACGACAAACTCCAGTGGTGAGGCGTGCCTCGCGGGTCTGTCCCTCGGGCAGTACACCATCACGGAGACGGTCCCGACCGGGTACAGGGGGGAGGCCCCGAAGACGGTCAACGTGACGGAGGGGACCTGCACCTCGGCGCCGGTGGTTGTGAACTTCACGAACACGCCGCTTTCCAACATCACGGTCTCGGCACAATCCCAGGTGCCGGGTGGCACAGCGTCCAAAATCCAGTGCACGGGCTTGACGGCCACTCCGGCCGACTCCACGCCCGGCTCGTTCGACGACACGAGCGAGACGTTCAAGGACCTGATGCCTGGCACGTACACCTGCACTGTCGAGATCGATCCGTAGGCAGCGATCGAGTCTGAGAGAGGCCCGGGGCGTTTGCCTCGGGCCTTTCTTCTTGCCTGTCCCCGGCCGTCATGGCGAGTAACTAGTCAATACGCACTAGATCCGAATGGCTCGAGTGGACTATTTACACGCAGAGTGCACGCCAACTAGTGTCACTGACACTCTCCGCGTCAAGCAGGGAGGGGGTTCGGCGCCGACCGAGCTCTGACGCTTCTGGGCCATGGTGGCCGTCCGTCGGAGCGTGGGGGAAAAGGGGTGAGGGATTTGTCACGCGGATTCAGGCGCAGGGTGACGGCGATTGGTCTCGCCTGTGCTCTGGTACTGGGAGGGTGGAATGCGCTGGCCTGGGGATGGGACGATCGCGGGCAGGCGACTTCCAAGGGCCACCGCAATCCGTCGATGGGCCAGAGCCAGGGCAACAATGGCAACAGTCAGAGCAACGGGAACTCGAACGGCAACAACGGGAACCCTGGGAACTCGAACGGGAACCCTGGGAACTCGAACGGGAACCCTGGGAACTCGAACGGGAACCCGGGGAACTCGAACGGGAACCCGGGGATCTCGAACGGGAACCCGGGGAACAACGGGAACCCGGGGAACAACGGGAACAACGGGAACAACGGGAATAACGGGAATGGCAACCCAGGCAACAACGGAAATGGGAACGGGAACGGCAACGGAGGCGGGAACGGCAACGGGAACGGTGGCGGCAACTGTGGCAATGGCAATGGCCAGGGTGGCGCTGCCGGGGCCGGACAGGGCAACGGGAGTGGCAACAGCTGCGGTGGTGGTGGCGGCGGCGGCGGCGGCGGCGGCGGCGGCCAGGACACCGACGGCGACGGCATCAAGGACAAGGACGACAACTGTCCTCTAGTGGCCAACCCCGGGCAAGAGGACTTCAACAACGATGGCGTGGGCGACGCCTGTGACGACACCGATGGCGATGGCGTCACCGACGACGACGACAACTGCCCGGAGCTTGCGAACCCGGATCAGGCCGATTTCAACAACGATGGTGAGGGCGACGCCTGTGACGACACCGATGGCGATGGAGTCATGGACGACGAGGACAACTGCCCTGCTATGGCGAACCCGGATCAGGCCGATTTCAACAACGATGGTCAGGGAGATGCCTGTGACGATACGGACGGCGATGGGATCCTAGACGCGGCAGACAACTGCGTTACGGTGCCCAACCCTGATCAGAAGGATTCGGATAACGATGGAAAGGGTGACGCCTGCGACTCCTCGATCTCGGGGGCGGGCGTGGCTCCTTGCACCACTCCGACTCTTGTCGGGGGAGCGGGGGACACATTGCTCCTGGGTACGCCCGGGAACGATGTGATCCTTGACCTGGTCGGGAACAACGTGATCCGAGGCAATGGTGGAAACGACATCATCTGCACCGGACCGGGGAACGACCAGATCGTGACCGCGAAGGGCTCCGATCTCATCTTCGACCAGGGCGGCGTGAACTCCGTCAGGAGTGGAGCCGGCAGGGACACCGTCACGACCGGAGCGGGCAACGACCAGATCCGGGCAGGAAAGGGTCGTGACAGGGTCGCGGCTGGTGACGGCAACAACCGTGTGGCGGGAGGCAAGGGCAAGGACTCCCTCAGTGCGGGCTCAGGCAGGGACCGCCTAAACGGAGGCAAGGGACGAGACACCTGCAGGGGCGACGGTGGTACCAACAAGCTCAAGGGCTGCGAGCGGCCTCGCCGCCGATAAAGGAAAGAGCGATCACCGTTTTCGAAACACGAGCGACCCCGGGGTCCCCGGGGTCGCTCTTTATGCGCAAAGGGCCTTACCTACGCGGGGAGGCACTAACTAGTCATATCGGACCACTCGAAGATGGCCCAAGTAGGCCATTTACACGGAGAGTGTTCCTAGCTAACCTGCTGCTACTCCAGGTGTTATGGAGGAGAGGGGGGGAATTCGTTCGATGGCCACGAGCGAAGCCCCTTTCACAAGGGTCGGAGAAGGGGGATTTGAGATGGCGGAGAAGTTCACTTACAGAGTCGTGCTCAGCCTGGCGCTGGCCACGGCTCTCGTGATCGGGGGATCGGCTGCCTCCTGGGCGGGTCCCGGTAACTCGGCTAGCAACAGCAAGGGCAACTCGGCAAGCAACAGCAACGGCAACTCGGCTAGCAACAGCAATGGCAACTCGGCAAGTCACGGGAACAGCGGCAACGCTGTCGGGCAGAGCGGGACTCCCGGCAACAGCGGCGGGAACTGCGGCAACGGAAACGGCAACGGTGGCGCCGCCGGAGCAGGGCTGGGGAACGGCAACGGGAACAGCTGTGGAGACGGTGACACCACGCCTCCCAGCGACAAGCCGTGCCCGGAGCAGGCGGGCCCCAAGGGTCACGACAATGGCAAGCACAAGGGCCACGACAAGGACAAGGCGCAGGGAAAGGCTTGTGGCCACCAGGACGACGACGATGACGATGGTGATGACGACGACGGCGATGGTGGTACGGGTGGGGCCGGGGTAACCGGGCCGGCTCCGTGCACCACTCCGACGATCGTTGGAGGCGCCGGCGACACGCTGCTCATCGGCACCACGGGCAACGACGTCATCCTGGACCTGCTGGGCAACAACGTCATACGAGGCAACGGTGGAAGCGACATCGTTTGCTCCGGTCCTGGGAACGACGACATCAAGACGCTGAACGGAACCGATGTCATCGTCGACCAGGGCGGCGTGAACCGGATCGTTACCGGTGGAGGAAAGGACACGGTCACGGCTGCGAGCGGACGGGACATCATCCGCACGGCCAAGGGCAAGGACCGGGTCTCCGCAGGTGACGGCAACAACAGGGTCACGGGTGGTAAGGGCAACGACCGCCTCCGCTCGGGTTCGGGCAGGGACATCCTCCGCGGTGGCGCGGGTCGGGACACCTGCAGGGCCGACGGTGGCAAGAACAAGCTCACCAGCTGCGAGCGTCCTCGCAAGCGCTGATTCGAGCTTCAACCGAGCAGACGACCCCGGGGGGTACCCGGGGTCGTCGCTCTTTGTGGGTCACCTATCTAGCTTGCGCTGCGCCTCGAGGTGGCGCTTCTCAGCCTCGGCCGCAGCCGTCTCGAGCTTCTCGGCTTCGCGTTCGGCGGAACGAGCCCTCTCAGTCAGCACCCGAGCCTCCGCGACGAGAGTGTCCGCGCGCAGCCTGGCCCTTTGTGCGTCCGTCTCGGCCTTGCGAGCATGACGCTCGGCGTTCCGGGCGGCCGTCTCGGTAGCCTTTCTGGCCGCTCTCTCGGCCATCGCTTCCTGCACCCCCCCGGCGATGACCTCGAACCCGGTCACCGAGTCGAAGCCGGGCACGGTGGCTATCGGCTTGGATAGCCTCCCCTGGAGCAGCTGCTCGCCGGCCTCGCGATCGACCGAGGCGGCTTCCAGCGTGCGGCCGATCTCGGCTTCCGCCGACTGGCCTGCCTTGCCGGCTTCCGACAGGATCGCTGTCGCCTTGGCGGTCAGCTTCTGGATCGCCCGGCGGCGTTGCTCGACGGCGGCCTGGAAGCCGCTCTCCTTCAATCCCGAGGCGGCCTTGCGCTGCGCTGCGCGGAGCTCGTCGCCGGCTTGGATCAGGGCGGCTAGGTCCTTGCGGGATCTCCGCGACAGCTGGTTGAGAGTCCACGCGGTGAGCGTGGGTTTGCGCAGCTTCTTCACATCGGCCGCCGACGACTTGTCGCCGGCCTGGGTCAGGCGTCGGGCTAGCTCGTCACGTGCGTCCGTGAAGCGGTCCGGGGGGAGACGGAAGAGCTCGTCTACCTCCTTCACGCCTCGAAGATTACGCCGGGTGATTGACGGGCTCGGCTTGCTCTGCTAAAAAGTACCCAATATCGGCCCTTAACAGGACGAAACCCATCAATGTGAGGGAGTGACATATGAGCCGTCGCCCTGCGGCAATCGCCGCTTTGGCCAGCGTTCTGCTGGTACTTGGACCATCGAGCTCCGATGCTCACGACGTGGTCACCACGACGAGCCTTACCCGTTTCAAGGTCCCCGGTGGGACGACGCAGAGAGGTACGAATGTCGTCCTGCTGGGAAAGCTGAGGTCCAACGACCTTTCCTGCCGAGACGGCCTGAGCGTCGGGCTATACCGCCAGGACAGCACCGGGGATCACCTGGTCGCTCGGGACGTGACCGACTCGGAGGGCGAGTACGTCTTTCAGCGCCGCCCCAGGCGCGATCAGACGATGATCGTTAGGTTCGCGGGTTTGGTTCAGTCCTCCCCGGACCACAGCCACGACTGTGGGGCCAGCGCTTCCAAAGAGATCCGGTTGCGAGTTTCGCGCTAACCCGACCTGGGGCCCACCCGAAGGGCTCAGGAGCCGAAGGCGCCGTGAGGAGTGGCGGCCGCGCCGGCGAGCTCCAGGTTCGGGATCCTGTCGAGGCCGAGGACGTGAGCAGCTTTGGCCACGGGAGGTGGAAC
>JBOGVX010000029.1:0-8627 GCA_050693165.1 Actinomycetota bacterium
CTCGAAGACCGTCCAGATGATGTCGCCGAGGACGAACAGGAGCTGCGAGAGAGCGATGAGGTACCAGGCCGATATGGCCCGGGGCCGGTGGATGCGAGCCCCGACCAGGATCGCTCCCACCGCAATCAGCCCGAATAGGTCGTAGAAGGCCCCGTCGGGGAGCGGATCGAGTGGCAGAAGCACGTAGACGAGGGCGGCGAGCATGGCCACCGACAGGTAGGCAGCCCAAAGCGCACCGCGGAAATCAACAGCCATGACCCTTCTATCGGCCCCAGAAGGGGTCGTGCTTAGCGGGAGCCGTGCCGCTCGAAGGCGAGCTCGATGAGCCGGTCGAGCAGCTCCGAGTAGGGGATGCCCGAGGCTTCCCACATCCGTGGGTACATCGAGATCTCAGTGAAGCCGGGGATCGTGTTGATCTCGTTGACGATGAGCTCGGAGGGCTCGCGGTAGAAGAAGTCCACCCGCGCCATCCCGGCGCTGTCGATGGCCCTGAACGCGGTCACGGCCATGCGCTGTAGCTCCTCGGTTATCTCCTCCGGTAACTTCGCCGGAACCTCGAGATCGGTCGAGTCGTCCATGTACTTCGCCCTGTAGTCGTAGAACTCGGCCTTCGGGATGATCTCCGCGGGCAGCGAGGCGACGGGGTCCTCGTTCCCGAGCACCGCGACCTCTATCTCGCGCGCTCCCTCGGCCGACTCCTCGATCACCGCCTTACGGCCGTGCCGGAACGCCTCCTCCATGGCCGCGTCCAGGTCGGCGAGCGACTTGATCTTCGTGATGCCAACCGAGGACCCGAGGTTGGACGGCTTGACGAACAACGGTGTTCCCAGCGCCTCGGCATTCGCGGCGATCGCGTCCGGGTCCTCGATCCACTCGCTCTCGGTGACGACCTCGTGGCGGACGACCGGCAGCCCGGCGGCATTGAACAACACCTTCTGGACGGCCTTGTCCATCCCTACCGCCGATGCGAGAACCCCGGCTCCGACGTAGGGCACGCCGGCGAGCTCGAGCAGGCCCTGGATGGTGCCGTCTTCCCCGAAAGGGCCGTGGAGGATCGGGAGGACCACGTCGATGGGCTTTGTATCGCCGGTGTCGGTCACGAGCTCGCGGGCTCCGGGCTCGCGGGAGAGCGAGATCCCGGATCCGGCGTCGGATGCGATGGAAGGAAGCTCCGTTTGCTCTCCGGACGGCAGCTCGGGCGGGCCGGGGAGCAGGTGCCAGCGGCCCTGCGGGTCGATACCGACGGGGATGACCTCGTAACGTGAGGGGTCGAGCGCGCGGGCCACTGAGGCTGCGGACACGACGGAAACCTGGTGCTCGGCCGATCTCCCCCCGAAGACGAGCAGAACCCGGACGCGCCGGGTCACGCCTTCTCCAGCGCTCGCTCGAAGTCCTCGACGATGTCCTCCGTGTCCTCGATGCCCGCCGAGACTCGGACCAGACCGTCAGAGATGCCGAGTGCCTGCCGCTGCTCCGAGCTGAGCTGCGTATGCGTAACCGTGGGCGGATGCGTCGCCAGCGTGTGGGTCCCGCCGAGGCTCGCCGCGACCAGCGCGACCTCGAGGGCCCCCTGGAACCGGCTGCCGGCCTCGAGCCCGCCGGCGAGCTCGAACGACATCATCCCGCCCGCTCCCCTCGGCAACAGTCGTTGCGCGATCTCGTGATCGGGGTGCGAGGGCAGGCCCGGATACCAGACCTGCGCGACCTTGTCGTTGGCCTCGAGCATCTTCGCCAGAGCCATCGCGTTGGCGTTGTGGCGCTCCATCCGCAGAGCGAGCGTCTGCACCCCGCGCAACGCGAGCCACGCGTCGAACGGGCCCGCGATCCCGCCGAGGTCGACCGACATCTCGCGGACCTCGCCGAGCAGGTCGTGGCTGCCGACCGCGAGACCACCCGTCAGGTCGTGGTGGCCGCCGATGTACTTGGTGGTCGAGTGCACGACCACGTCGGCTCCAAGAGATAAAGGAGCGCACAGGTACGGGCTCGCGAACGTGTTGTCGACGACGAGCTTGATGTCTCGCTCGAGGCACGCGGCCGCAAGCTTCTCGAGGTCGGGAACCGGAACGTTCGGGTTCCCGATCGTCTCCGTGTAGCAGACCACGGTGTCGTCGCGGAACGCGGCTATCGCGTCCTCCGCGCGGTGCGAGGCGGCGAGTGTCGTCTCGATCCCCCAGCGCGGAAGCAGCTTGGTCACGGTCGAGTAGCTCCCGCCGTACAGGGACGGGCTCGCGACCGCATGGTCGCCGAGCTTCAGGAGCGCGGCGAACACCGTGGAGATGGCGGCCATACCCGAGGCGAACGAGACGGCCCGCTCCCCCCTCTCGAGGTCGCCGATGCACTCCTCAAGGGCGGCCCGCGTCGGGTTGGTCCAGCGCGAGTACACGTAACCCGAGTCCTTGCCCCGGCGGATCGTGTCCGCGAGCACCTCGGGGTCGTCGAAGGAGTAGGTGGCGGTCTGGTAGATCGGTACCGATACGGGCCTGGCCTCGCCCAGATCGACTTCGGTCCGAAGGGCCCTCGTGGTGAATCCGCGCTCGGCCATGTGACGAGGGTACCCTCTACCAGGTGTGCGGGTCCCCGAGGGCGCGCTCGAGCGTGTGGCGGTTGAGGTTGCCGCCCGACAGGATGGTTCCGACCTTCTTGCCCGCCAGGCGTTCGTGGAGCTTCACCACCCCGGCCGTCGCGGCGGCGCCCGCGCCCTCGGCGATGTTGTGGGTCTTCTCCAGCAGCAGGACGATCGCTCGCCGCATCTCCTCCTCGGTCGCGACGATCAGATCGTCCACCAGCCGCGAGATGATCCTGAACGGCAGGTCGGTCGGGAACCGGCACGCGAGCCCGTCCGCGAACGTCTTGGCCGAAGCCGCGTTGACCAGGTGTCCGTCGATGCGCGACTGCACGTACGGCGCCACGTTCTTAGCCTGCACGCCGATGACCTCGATCGCCGGGTTCAGCGTCTTGGCCGCCAGCGACACTCCGGAGATCAGCCCCCCGGCACCGATCGGCACCACCAGGACCTCGAGGTCCGGCACGGCCTCGAGCATCTCGAGACCCACCGTCCCGTGGCCCGAGATGATCCAGGGGTCGTTCGCGGCGTGGAAGTAGATGTAGCCCTTGTCCTTCTCGAGCTCCAGGGCCTTCTCGTTCGCCTCCTCGAAGTCCTCGCCCTCCTGGATGACCTCGGCCCCGAGGTTGCGCATCGCCTCAGCCTTGTCGGGGTTGGCCTTCTCGGGCATGACGACGGTTGCCTGCACGTCGGTGAGCCGGGCTGCGTAGCACACGCCCTGGCCGTGGTTACCCATGGAGGCCGTGACGACGCCGCGGGTGCGCTCTTCCTCGGTGAGGCTGAGCACCTTGTTCAGCGTGCCGCGCACCTTGAACGCGGAGATCGGCTGGTGGTTCTCGTATTTGATCCACAGCCGCAGCCCGAGCATGTGACCGAGCGAGATCGACTCGTAGAAAGGAGTGGGCGCGAGGTATGGCTCGAGCGTTCGCTTCGCCGCAAGGATGTCGACGAACGTCGGCTCCTCGACGTGTGAGCCCTCGGAGAACTCCGGCTGCTCGCTCAGGACCATTTCTTCGGGTAACGCGCTTTCATGTCATCGACCAGGAGCGAGAGCTGCGCCATGACCTCGTCGGTGACCTCTCGTATCGCCGTGGGGTCGTCCGCTCGACCCTCGAAGCGTGAGAAGTCCAGAGGCGGGCCGGCCTTGACCCAGATGGGGCGGCCGTACTTGAAGTTGCGGTTCTTGCGCCCGCCCTTCTGCCATACGGGCGCCGATCCCCACACGGCCAAGGGGATCACCGGCACGCCGCTGATGATCGCGAGTCGAGCGATACCCGTCTTCCCCTTCATCGGGGAGAAGTCGGGGTTCGTGGTAACCGTGGACTCCGGATACACGAGGATCATCTCGCCCTGGCGCAGGGACCTGAGGCCGAACTCGATCGGCCCGTGGTCGCCGCTTCCCCGGCGGACGGGGATGTGCTTCATCCGGCGGAGCAAGGGCCCGATGAGCTTGTTGTCGAAAAGCTCGATCTTCGCGAGGAACCGCGGATATCGCTTCGCCCTGGTGATCAGGAAATACCCGTGAGCGATGGGGTCGTAATACGAGATGTGGTTCGCGGCGACCAGCACCGGACCCTCGCGAGGGATGTGCTCCGCCCCCTCGAAGCGCCACTTGAACCAGGCCCAGCTGGGGAACTGGAAGATGGAGGTGACGCCCCTGTACCAGGGCTCGAGACGTCTCAACGTGGTTCTCTCATGGGGAACGGCCCTCATTCTAACCGGGGGTCCTCTGCGGTTAGGGTGCGTGACCCCAGGCTGGGGGCGTCGTAGCATTGCTCCCCCATGCGAGTCATCGCGGTCCCCGTGAAATCGCTCGAACGGGCTAAGGGCAGGTTGTCCGAGCACCTCAAGCCTCTCGAGAGAGCGGCGCTCACGCTGGCGATGCTCGAGGACGTGCTAGACGCGTGCTTGCAGATCCCCGGATGGCAAACGTGGGTGATCTCGCCCGACGAAGCGGTGCTCGAGGTCTCGGCCCGCCGGCGAGCCAGACCCGTTGTCGAGGACGAGCCCGGCCTGCTGTCGGCTGTGCGCCAGCTCGAGGAGGAAGCCGCGAACGCCGACGCTCTCGCCGTCGTGCTCGGTGATCTGCCGCTGCTCACCGCCCCCGCTCTCGCCCGGCTGCTGCACACGATCGGTCCGGTCGTGGCTGCGCCGTCGGGCTCGGACCGCGGCACCAACGTGCTGATGCGCCGTCCATCGGGCGTGATCGCTGCTCGCTTCGGGACCGACTCCTTCCGCAAGCATCGCGAGGCGGCCGAGATACGAGGCGTTCCTTTCGCCGAGGTCGACTCGCCGGAGACGGCATTCGACCTCGACCGTCGCGAGGACGTCCCCACGGTCCTGGAGCAAGGCGGACCGACCAGGACGCGTGCCGCGTGCATCGAGATGGGGCTGGCGGAGCGGCTGTCGGCCGTAGGCGAGTAGACTCGGGCCATGCCCCAGGGAACGATCAAGAGCTACGACATCCCGAGCCGTACCGGCAGCTTGCTCACCGACCAGCGCGACGAGATCGCGATAGACGCAGGCTCGGCGGAGGGCGCCGGGATCCGCTACCTGCGGATCGGGCAGCGCGTGAAGTTCGACGTCGCGGACGAAGGCGGCAAGAAGGTCGCCCGGACGTTGCGCATCGTCACGTTCGACTGACGGCTAGCGCGCGCGTCGCCTGGCCGTGGTCTTCTTCTTCTTCGCGCTCTTCCGTCTGCGTCCGGCGGCCGCATCCCTGAACGCGGACCCGGGCCTGAACGAGGGCTGGTTCCGGGCCGGGATCTTCACCACCTCTCCGGTGTGCGGGTTGCGGCCGGTACGCGGGTTGCGACGAACCAGCTCGAACGTCCCGAAACCCGATAGGACCACTCGCTCGCCCTTGGCCACGGAGGACCTGATGACCTCCAACGTGCTGTCGACGATGGTCGCGACGTCCTTCGGAGCGATGCGGGTGCGGCTGGCCACCTCTGATACCAGCGATGACTTGTTCACGGCCCGCGAACCTACGCTTCAGTGAGGCGGCGGGCAACTTCGTATCGGCTCGGTAACCGTGTCAGACCCTCCCGCTAGGGTCACACCATGAAGCGGTGTCCCTCCTGCGGACTGCAGAAAGCTCTGTCAGATTTCACGAGGAACCGGCACCGATCGGATGGACTGCAGTCGTATTGCATCGATTGCAGCCGTGAGTACCAGCGGCGCCACTATGCCCGCAACGTCGAGAAGTATCGAGCCAGAGCGCATGTTCGTAACGAACAGAAACGTGCTGTTGTTCGCCGGATCATCAAGGCAGCGAAGGATGGCCCTTGCACCGACTGCGGCGTGCAGTACCCACCTTTCGTGATGGACTTCGACCACCGGGATCCTCGGCGGAAACGCTTCACCATTGGGCACATGTATCGAACTTGGAAGACATCAGAGGTACTCGCCGAGATTCGGAAGTGCGATGTTGTCTGCTCCAACTGCCACCGAATCAGGACTCATGGCAGAAGGATCGAGCTGGGCCGCCAGGACTCGAACCTGGACTAGCTGAGCCAGAGTCAGCCGGGCTACCAATTACCCCACGGCCCAAGGAATCGACCACCGATGCTACCAGCCGGCGCGAGGCCCTCACATGCCCCTCCGAACGACGGCAGGGTTCATGGACGCCCCCCCGAGGGTCCGCGTACCATCGGGGCGGCCAGCCCGGTCCATTCGTCTAGGGGCCTAGGACACCACCCTCTCAAGGTGGAGACACGGGTTCAAATCCCGTATGGACCACTCGATCCGGTGCCGACTGTCAAATCCCCACACTGATCATCCGGCACCATTCGTGTGCGGCCGATCGGCCGATTAAAGCAAGCAAGCAACTCGGCCGAGGACAAAGGAGACGCGGGGCTATCCCTCGTCGCAGCCGTCGAGCGAGCGAGGGACCGATGAGGCCAGGCACAAGAGGGATAAGACGCGCCCTTGCGCGTCCTGCTGCCGCTCTAACCGTGACCCTGGCGGCGCTCTTCCCCGTGATGGTCCCGACCGCTGCCTTCGCCGCTCCCGTACTCACACTCGAACCGATCACGTGGAACGTGGTCGGGCTCGACAGCAACTCCGTTGCCTCCGGGCCCAACGTGTTCCCGGTAGGCGTGCGGGTCTGCAACACGGGTGACGCAACCGCGACGAACGTTCAGGCCGACTTCGTATGGGATACGGCGAACGGTCTGATCAACCTCTCCGGCGCAACGTCCGTCACCAACCCCCAGCTCCCAGCGGGAAGTTGCGCGGACTTCAACTTCGACGTGGTAGTCACGCGCTCGGCGGCCGCATACGACACGGTCCGCCGGTATCACATCAACGTAACCGCCGATGGGCTCGGGACACTCTCGACCCCCCAGCCGAGAGAGATCTACGTCGAGCACCTCGTCTCGCAGAACAGGAACGACATCGACAGCATCTCGGGCCCGTCGACGGTTGAGGTCGGCGGCACGTACACCTTCACGCTGGTCGCAAAGACCGCGACGAACGGATACGAGCAGATTGAGAACTTCCTGACCTTTCCCAACCTGATCTTCCGGGTGGATGCGGTCTCCACAACCTACTCGGCGCCTGTGGGCGGCACGAACGACGCGGTTTACGCGGACGCATGCGGCTGGGACAACGATCCCGGAAGTGCGACGTACCGACAGTGCATCGGGCCGGAGCAATTCCCGGGAGCGAAGGCCGGAGGCGATCTCACTACGGTCTTCACCGTTACAATCCTTTCCTCGGGGTCGGCGACCCTCACGTCGCTCATTTACGACTTCTCGGGTAGCAGCTTCCACTACAACAGCGACTTCGGGCTCGACGTGCTTGCCGTCACGGCAGTGCCATCGGCGGATCTCTCGATCACGAAGGCGGACGCCGCCGATCCCGTCCTGGCCGGCGATGACCTCGTCTACACCCTGTCCGTGAACAACGCCGGACCGTCCGACGCGTCCAACCTCACCGTCACCGACAACCTCCCGCCGGGAACCAGCTTCGTTTCGGCCTCGGGCCTGGGATGGACGTGCAACGAGTCATCCGGCGTCGTTACTTGCACGCGGGCGTCACTTGCCGCAGGCGCGAGTGCGCCGGACATAACGCTGACGGTGACGGCTCCTTCGGCTGGAGGAAACATCACCAACTCTGCGAGCGTGGCGTCCTCCACCGCCGACCCGTCGGCACCGAACAACTCGGCCGCGGAGCAAACGACTGTCACTCCCTCGGTCGACCTTGCGCTGGGAATCGACGACTCACCCGACCCGGTAGATGCCGGCTCGAACGTCGACTACACGGTGACGGTGACCAACAACGGTCCTTCCGATGCGACGAATCTCACGGTCACCAACACGGTTCCTGTCGGCACGACCTTCGTTTCGTCCTCGGGCAACGGATGGTCGTGTTCCGAGTCGAGTGGAACGGTGACATGCACGCGTCCGGCTCTCGCCAGGTTCGCCTCCGCTCCCGACATCACGATCACCGTTACGGCTCCACCATCGGCGGGGACGATCACCGATTCGGCAAGTGTCTCAGCCACGGAGAGCGACCCCGATCCGGGTAACGACTCGGATTCTGAGGACACTGCCGTTCAGGACCCGCCTCCACCACCGCCCAACAACCCTCCTGTGGCGACCGATGACGTGGCCAACACGACGACGGACACGCCGGTTCCGATCGGAGTGACCGCCAACGACACCGATGCCGATGGCAACCTCGACCCCTCGACTGTCCAGGTGACGGTGGATCCTCCGAACGGATCGGTTACGTGTGACACCAGCGGCGTCTGCACTTACACCCCGGATCCCGGCTTCAGCGGCCCGGACAGCTTCGACTACCAGGTCTGCGACACGGACGGAGCCTGCGACACGGCGACGGTGAACGTAACGGTGGACGCGCCGCCGCCGCCTCCTCCCAACAACCCACCCGTTGCGACCGATGACGTCGCCAACACGACGTCCGACACTCCTGTCGCGATCGGCGTGACGGCGAACGACTCCGATCCCGACGGCAACCTCGACCCATCCACGGTCCAGGTGACGGTGGATCCTCCGAACGGCTCGGTGACCTGTGATGGCACCGGCGTGTGCACCTA
>JBOGVX010000030.1:0-30524 GCA_050693165.1 Actinomycetota bacterium
TAACAGGAAATGGAAACGGGAGTCCCCTTCGAAAATCCATTTCGACCCGGTGCCGGGCACATGCCTCCGTATCTAGCGGGGCGACAAGAAGAGACCACGGAGTTCGAGAAGCTCTTGGGACAGACGCGGATCTTGGAGAACCTCGTTCTGACGGGGCTTCGAGGCGTAGGCAAGACCGTTCTGCTTGAGACCTTCAAGCCCCTTGCCATCAAGAACGGGTGGCTTTGGGTCGGAACTGACCTGTCGGAGGCGGTCAGCGTCAGCGAGGTTACCCTCGCTACCAGACTCCTCACCGACCTTTCGTTGGTTACGAGCACGCTCACGGTTCCATCGCAGACGAGGAAGCCAGCAGGATTCAACGCGGAGACGGAGGAAACCAGGCTCTCCCTCGACCATGCGGCGCTGACGGAGATCTTCAACGAGACTCCAGGGCTCGTCTACGACAAGGTCAAAAGGGTGCTCGAGGTTGCTTGGGAAGGGATCTCAGGGGCCAGCAAGGGCGGATTGATATTCGCTTATGACGAGGCTCAGAACTTGGCTGACCGCCAAGCGAAGGATCAGTATCCGCTGTCCCTGTTACTCGATGTCTTCCAATCCATCCAGCGAGCCGGAATTCCCTTCATGCTTGTTCTCACGGGTCTTCCGACCCTGTTTCCCAAGCTGGTCGAGGCACGGACCTTCTCGGAACGGATGTTCAGGGTGATGATGCTGGACAAGCTCGACCGCGATGACAGCCGGGCCGCGATCGAAAAGCCGATCGAGGATGCGGACAGCCCGGTCGCGTTCACCGAGGCTGGGGTCGAGCAGATTTGTGACCACTCGGGTGGATACCCATACTTCATCCAGTTCATCTGCCGAGAGATATACGACGTCATCATCCAAAAGACTCAGGATCAGAAAGAGAACCCTTTCACTTTTCCCATGGATGCGATCATCAAGAAGCTCGACACGGACTTCTTCTCCGGGCGATGGGCGAGGCCGACCGACCGGCAGAGAGAGCTTCTCCGAGTTATCGCCTCTCTTGAGCATCCGGACACCGAGTTCACTGTTCAGGATGTCGTAGAGAAGTCGAAGCACGTGCTGGATAAGCCGTTCAGCTCCAGCCACGTGAACCAGATGCTCGCGGCGCTTTGTGAGATGGGCCTGACCTACAAGAACAGATGGGGGAAGTACTCCTTCGCAGTGCCCCTCTTTGGAGAATTCATAATTCGCCAGATCGAAAAGGAGAATGAAGCTGCGGGCTCCAGCGTCTAACAGATAGACGGGCCACGGCGGGTGACCGTCGCGACACCCGCTGGCCAGCTCCCGGTATCCTTCCCGCGTGACTGAGCGAGACAACCGCCAGCGCTGGGACGGCCGCCGCGGCAGGTACGAGGTCTGGTACCTGACCATGTCCGATCCCAAGGGTGACTCCGGCTACTGGATCAGGTACACGCTGCGCGCCCCGACGGCGGGCCCCCCCGAGCGCAAGATCTGGTTCGCCAGGTTCGATCGCGTCGATCCCTCCAGGACCTTCGGCATCAACGCGTTCGCCCAGGGACGGCTGGTCGAGGGCCCCATCTTCGGGGTTGGAGATGCGCTCCTCGACTCGGGGGCCGCTCGCGGGTCCCTCAAGGGAGGCGGTCACGAGGTCACATGGGACGTCAGGTGGCCCACGGGCCAGCCCACTCTGAGGCTCCTGCCACCGGCTCTGTACAGGGGGTCGGTGGCGCCCACCCGGCCGTACTCTCCAAACCCCGACCTGCGGTTCGCTGGGAGCATCGAGATCGACGGCGACACCATCGACCTCGACGGCTTCGTCGGGCAGCAGGGTCACCTCGAGGGGACCAGGCATGCCGAGCGCTGGGCGTGGGCCCACTGCAACGCCTACGGCGACCAGGGCTACGTATTCCAGGCTCTGTCGGCACAGGCGAGAAGGGGGCCCTTCCTCACGCCGTTCGTGACGAACGCGGCGCTCCGCGTCGACGGCACGTGGGAGCGCCTCCGAGGGTCCCTGTCCAAGACCTGGAGCCTGGGCATCTGGCGTCTGAAGCTAGCGTCCCGGACGCTCCGCGTGGACGGACAGGTCCGGGCGCCGTGGGACCTGATGCTGAGGGCCCGCTACCTCGACCCCGACGACACTCCGCGCTGGGTCCACAACACCGAGGTCGCCTCCTCGCGCCTCCTGGTCTGGGAGCGGCGCGAGGACGGATGGCGCGAGCTGGCCGAGCTGGAATCCGACGGCACCACTCAGGCGGAGTGGGGCGGGAAGACCCCCGCTCCCGGGGTCGACGTGGATCACGAGGAGATCGCTTGAGCGCTCCGTCCGTCGGCGCGGTTCTCAGGAGCAGCGCCGAAGGCAGGGGGGACAAGCCCGCGCTGGTGGCGGGCGATCGATCGATCACCTACTCGGAGCTCGAGGAGCGAGCCGGGAGGGTAGCGGGCGCCCTGCACGCGGCCGGGGTTCGCAAGGGAGATCGCGTCGCCCTGATGCTCGGCAACGTTCCGGAGTTCGTAGAGGCGCTGCACGGGGCGTGGCGACTGGGAGCGGTCGTCGCCCCACTCAACGTGATGTTGACGGCCGAGGAGGCGAGCCACGTCCTCGCCGATGCTCAGGCCGTCGCCGTCATCTCCGGACCGGAGCACCTGACCACCGTCGCGCAGGTGAGAGACGGCGTCGCGGAGCTCGAGCACGTCTTCGTCACCGGTCCCGGCCCCGCGCCCGCAGGGGTCCGCTCGTACGAGGAGGCGTTGCGTGTGTCGTCCGAGCCTTCGCCCGTCGATGTGGTCGAGGAGGACCTGGCGCTGCTCGCCTACACGGCCGGGACAACCGCGCGTCCCAAGGGCGCGATGCTCACCCATGGGAACCTGCTGGCCAATCTCGAGCAGATGGCGCAGGTCCCGGCGCTGGCAGAGGCCGAGACCGACGTGGTGCTGCTGGCACTGCCCCTGTTCCACATCTACGCGCTCAACGTAGTCCTCGGCATAACGATCCGGGAGGGAGCGACCGCGGTACTGGTCGAGCGCTTCGACCCGGTCGCGACGCTCGAGCTCGTCCAGCTCCACAAGGTGACCGTGCTCTTCGGGGCGCCGCCGATGTTCTCGGCGTGGCTGCAGGCCGCCGGGAGCCGCGACTTCGATCTCAGCTCGGTGCGGCTCGCGGTGTCGGGAGCTGCGGCGCTGCCGGGTGACGTGCTGACGGCGTTCCGCCGGAGGCTCGGCGTGACGATCTGGGAGGGCTACGGGCTCACCGAGACGGCGCCGGCCGTCACCAGCAACGCTCTCGGCGACGTGGCGAAGCCCGACTCCATCGGGCTGGTGCTTCCGGGTGTCGAGCTGCGCCTCGTCGACGACCACGGCCGGGAGATCGAGGAGGGCGATCCGGGCGAGATCGTGATCCGCGGCCCGAACGTGTTCAAGGGTTACTGGAACCGGCAGGAAGAGAGCGACGCCGCGTTCAGCGACGGATGGCTCAGGACCGGGGACATCGCGTACAGGGATCAGGACGGCTACCTGTTCATCGTCGACCGGACGAAGGACATCATCATCGTCTCGGGGTTCAACGTCTTCCCGAAGGAGGTCGAGGAGGCGATCGGCCGCCACCCCAAGGTGGCCGAGGTTGCCGTCATCGGTGTCCCCGACGAGCGCACCGGGGAGGCGGTGAAGGCCCACGTTGTCGCGGAGCCGGGGCAGAGCGTCACCGAGGAGGAGATCCTCGACCACTGCAGGGAGACGCTGGCCCGGTTCAAGTGGCCGAAGTCGGTCGAGCTCGTGGACGAGCTGCCGCGCCACGTGACCGGCAAGGTCCTGCGCCGGGCACTCCGCGAGCTTCCGCAGGCATGATCGCGCTGCCGGTCGCGGCAACCCTCATCTCGTTCGTGTTCGGCCTGCACCTCATGATCCGCTCGGGGCGTCGGAGGGCATGGTTCGAGGGAGTGTGGGGGCTCGCGATGCTGATGTTCGCGGTAGCGTCGGGCGCGCTTGTGCTTGGCGTCGGCGACGGCTGGTCCCCCGCCGAGTTCCGGATGTACTGGCTCTTCGGCGCCGTCCTGAACGTGCCCTACCTCGCGCTCGGTGAGGCGTACCTGCTGATCAAGCAGAGATGGGTGAGCCACCTTCTCCTGCTGGTGGTTCTGGGAGCGACCGCGTGGGCATCGGCCGAGATCCGCAGTGCGCCCCTGAACGCGGACGTCCTGCGAACCCAGGAGTTCTTCACGGGGCGCGAGGTCCTGGGCGCCGATGCGCCGGCGCGGGCCCTGGCGATGATCTACTCGTACGCGGGGACCGCGGTCCTGATCCTGGGCATCCTGTGGTCGGCTCTCGGCATGCGTGCCCGGCCGAACCTGCGCAACCGCTTCTACGGAGTCCTTCTGATCGCGCTCGGCGCGCTGATCGTCGCCGGCGGCGCCGCCTTCGCGGCGGCTGCGAACTTCCCGGGATTCTCGGTGACCCTGGCCGCCGGTGTGGCGGTGATGTACTGGGGCTTCCTGACCGCTACGCGGCAGGCGCCGCAAACGTCGCGCTGACGAGCGGGGAGGAGGTCGGCTCGGGGCGCCCGGCCTGGTCGGTCAGCATGACTGCATCCCACTTGGTCGGGTCCGTCCTGCACGGGAAGACGGCTCGCCCGCTCTCGACCTTGAGCACGCCTGCGTGCCACACCTGCCCGTCGGCCAGGAACCACACGTGGTACTGGTGCCGAGGTTCCGGCAGCCCGCGTGCCATCAGGTAGCCACGCTCTTCACCGGGCTGGTAGTAGAGAGCAACCTCCGTATCGCCGGCGCCCGTCAGCGGGATCGTCTCGTGCTCGGGATGGGCGACGGTCGAGACGACGTCGAACAGCGAGTTCTGCGTGACCTCCGCCGCCTCCAGCTGGTCGCCGAGCTGTCCGGCTCGGATCATGTTGAAGCCCGAGAAAGCCACCATCACGGCCGCGGCGGCGGTGGCTGCGGCGGTCAGCGGCCGGATCCCGCGAGGCCTTCGCATGGCCCTGCGAACGCGAGAGTCCAGAGTCTCGGGGGGCTGGATCGCGGGGGCGGCCAGAGCGAGGTCCGCGGCGACCTCCCTGTAGCCGTCCCAGGCTCTGCGGCAGCTCTCGCACTCGGGAACGTGCTCCTCGAGCGCGCGCTCGGCGAGGGAAGCGTCCTCGGGGTCGAGACCTCCGAGGGCGTGGCCGGCGAGCAGCTCCTCGACGCGCTCGTGCTGCCAGCTCACGTGAGCATCTCCCGCAGTTTCCGCATCGCGGTGAACACTCGGCTCTTGACCGTTCCCAGCGGGATCCTCTCCTCCTCCGCGATCTTGGATTGCGTCTTGCCCTGGAAGTACATCATCTCGAGGAGTTTGCGTTGATCGGCGGGCAGCTCCGCCAACGCGTGGCGGACCCGTCGGCGGCGATCGGCCAGATCGGCCTCCTCGACCACGGTCTCCATCACGTCTTCGTCGGGGACGGGCGGTGGGTTCGCTCGCTGCTCCCGGGCCCTGAGGCGCTCCTCACGGCGGACGGCATCAACGGCTCGATGATGGACCAGGGAGAGGAGGAACATACGGAAGGTCCCGCGGGTCGAGTCGTAGGCGTGAGGGGCGGTCCAGACGGCCAGGAACGCGTCCGCCACGACCTCCTCGGCCAGGGCCGGCTGGCGCAGGACCCGCACGGCGACACCGTAGGCGGACGGCCCGTACCGTCGGTAGATCGTCTCGAACGCGTTCGCGTCGCGCTCGGCGACCCGTCCCAGCAGCTCGACGTCTGTCTCGGCCACTCCGATGAGTATGACCCGCGCGGAGTCCCTGCCGTTCCCGGGCGAGCCCCCCGATATCCTTCCCGCGTGCTCGTGAGGATGTACTCGAGGACCACTTGCGGCCTGTGCGACGAGGCCCGCGAGGCGATCCAGTCCCTGCAGTCGGACCTCGCCTTCGAGTTCGAGGAGGTCTTCGTCGACGGCGACGACGCCATGGAGCGCGAGTACGGTCTGAGGGTTCCGGTAGTGCTCGTCGACGGTGTCGAGCGGTTCGAGGTTCAGGTCCAGGTGGGGGAGCTGAGGGGCCTCCTGGGAGCTTGAGAATTCGAGAAAGCGGCGGTGGTACGATGTTTGCACATGTTCACGAAGTCCCCGCTGGACCGATGAGAACGCGCCCGATACCCGAAGCAACCGTGGGAAGGCTTCCGGTCTACCTTCGGGCCCTCGTCGAGATGGCCGAGGCGGGGCAGACGACGATCTCCTCGGAGGGGCTGGCCGACGCAGCCGGCGTGAACTCGGCGAAGGTGCGCAAGGACCTCTCCTACCTGGGCTCCTACGGGACACGTGGGGTTGGCTACGACGTGGCCTACCTGATCCATCAGGTCCGCAGGGAGCTGGGTCTGACCCAGGACTGGGCCGTGCTGATCGCCGGTATCGGGAACCTCGGGCACGCGCTCGCCAACTACAAGGGTTTCGACGAGCGCGGGTTCCGAATCGTCGCACTGGTGGACGCGGACAGATCGAAGGTCCGCGAGCTGGTGGGCGGCATACGAGTGCAGCACGTGGACGACATGCCCGCGCTCGTCAGGGAGCACGACGTGGCGATCGGCATCATCTCCACCCCAGCGAGCGAGGCGCAGCCGGTCGCCGACGCGATGGTCGCCGCCGGGATCCGCTCGATCCTGAACTTCGCTCCCGCCGTGATCACGGCTCCCACGGAGGTGTCGATAAGGAAGGTCGATCTATCGATCGAGCTCCAGATCCTCGGTTTCTACGAGCAGCGGAAGGCCGCGCTCGCCGACGTCAAGCGCGGCCGGGCGCTCGCCCAGGTCGGCCGCTGAACCGATGCCCATTCTGGCTCTTGGCGTCTCCTACCGCCGGGCGCCTGTAGAGCTGCTCGAGCGGCTCTCGATAGCCGAGGAAGGCCAGCCGAAGGCCTACAAGCGCCTGTCGGAGCTCGAGTCCGTGAGAGAGGCGGTGCTGCTCTCGACGTGCAACAGGGTCGAGGTCTACGCGGAGGTTCAGGGGTATCACCAGGGCTTCCAGGACCTGAAGCGCTTCCTGGCCGAGGCGACGGAGGTCTCGGTCGAGGAGATCGCCGAGCCCCTCTATGCCCACTACGAGGACCAGGCGGCCGATCACCTGTTCTCGGTGGCCTCCGGCCTCGACTCGATGGTCCTCGGCGAGCCACAGGTGCACGCCCAGGTCCGGGCCGCGTTCAGGCGGGCGGAGGACGAGGGCTCGATCGGCCCCGAGCTCCGAGCGCTCTTCGGCAGGGCCGTCAGGGCCGGCCGGCGTGTGCGGGCCGAGACCTCGGTGGGCGCGAGCCCGTCGGCGTTCGTCGACGCGGGCCTGGATCTGGCCGCCACTTACCTCGGCGGCTTGGAAGGGCGGACCGCGGTGGTCGTCGGGTCGGGCGAGATGGGTGCGCTCGCCGTCCAGGCGCTCGGAGAGCGAGGCGCATCAGCGATCGTAGTGCTGAGCCGGCGGCGCGAGCGGGCGGAGAAGCTTGCGGGTGAGCACGGAGCAACGCCGGGACCCATCGAGGAGCTCGATGAGTCACTGTCGGCGGCCGACGTGGTCATTTCCTCGACGGGCTCGACCGGCCCGGTGATCGGGGTGGAAGCTCTCCGGAGCGCGGGAGAGCGGCAGGTGTTCGTGATGGACCTCGCCGTTCCGCGGGATGTCGATCCGGCTGCCGCTTCGCTCCCGGGCGTGCGGCTCGCGGACATCGACGACCTCGCCCCCGTGGTGGAGGAGCGACGGGGGGACATCAGCGGGGACGTGGGTGAGGCTCGGCGGATCGTCGAGAGCGAGGTCCGCCGCTACTCGGGAGACCGCCGCGCGCAGCGGCTGGCTCCATTGATACGTGCACTCCACCAGATGGGAGATGACGTTCGGGCCGAGGAGCTGAAACGTCTGGCGCCGCGGCTGTCCAAGATGAGCGCCCGGGACCGCGAGGCCGTGGAGGCCCTCAGCCAGAGGATCGTCGCTCGCCTGCTCCACGAGCCGACGGTTCGGCTGAAGGATCTGGCCGGGCGGCGGATGGCGGACGACGCGGCTCGCTCTCTGGCGGACCTGTTCGGCCTGAAAGAGGATTAGGCAGTTTGCACCTCCGGGTCGGAACTCGCAGGTCCCGCCTCGCCCTCGCGCAGGCCGAGGAGGTCGCGACGCTGCTGCGAGCCCTCGGTCACGAGATCGAGCTCGTGCCGATGTCGACGGCGGGCGATCGTGGTGCGTCGCCGATCTCCTCGCCTTCCGGCGGCAAGGGGCTGTTCGTCGGCGACATAACAGAGGCGCTGCTCCGAGGCGACATCGACGCCGCCGTCCACTCGGCCAAGGATCTCCCTTCGGAGGATCCGCCCGGCTCGGTCATCGCCGCCGTGCCTCTCAGGGGCAAGCCCAACGATGTGCTCGTCAGCCGTGAGGCGGAGCTCGATCCCTCCGCCGTCATCGGTACCTCCAGCCTCAGGCGTCGGGCTCAGCTGCTTCGCTCGCAGCCCGGCCTCAAGGTGGTCGACATGCGCGGGAACGTCGACACGCGCCTGCGCCGGATGGGCGAGGGACGCGTCGATGCGCTCGCGCTCGCGGCTGCCGGTCTCGAGAGACTGAGGCTCGAGCCCGAGCACGTCACCTCGCTGGCCGTGGACGAGATGGTGCCTGCCCCAGGACAGGGCGCGCTCGCGGTTCAGGCCGCGCAGGCGCTCCCGGCAGCGGATGCGGTGTCTGCGATCGACCACCCGGAGTCGCGAGAAGCGTTCGAGGCCGAGCGGGAGCTCGTCGCCCTGCTCGGTGGAGGGTGCCGTCTGCCATTGGGTGCCTACGCAGAGCGCCAGGAGGGCATCCTGCGCCTGCTCGCGGTGGTCATCCGGCCCGACGGCTCGGACCTGCTCTGGTCGGCCGTCCAGGCGGAGACGCCCCACGAGGCGGCCGGACAGGCCGCGGAGGTGCTGCGCGCGGCCGGCGCAGCAGAGATACTCGCCGAGGTGGCGGAATGACGGAGCCCTTGGTGGGCAAGGTGATCCTCGTCACGCGGCCTGGTGATCAGGCCGCGTCGCTGGTGGAGAGGTTGCGTCAGCTCGGCGCGACGGCGATAAGCGCTCCAACCATCGCGCTTCAGAGGACGCATGCGCTCGAGCGACTAGACGAGGCCATAGAGCAGTCTGCGAAGGACGAGTTCGACTGGGTCGTTTTCACGAGCGCCACCGGGGTACGGGCCTGGCAGGAGCGCGCGGAGGCGATGTCCGCAGGCTCCCCGAAGGCAAGCGTGGCAGCGATCGGGGACTCGACCTCCGCGGCGCTGCGCAGGGTCGGCATCGAGCCCGACCTGGTGCCCGACCCGTTCACCTCGGAGGCGCTCGGCGAGGCCTTCCCGGCGGGGAAGGGCAGAGTGCTCCTGGCTCGCGCCGACATCGCGACCGACGAGCTGGAGCGTGCGCTCAGCGCCAAAGGCTGGGAGCCGGTCCGGGTCGACGCGTATCGGGTCCTCCCCGCGGCGGCATTGCCCGAGGAGGCACGCAAGGCGATCGAGAGCACTGATGTGGACGCCGTAACGTTCACCTCGCCCTCGACGGTGGCCGGTTATGTCGAGCTCGCGATCGCGGCAAGGAGGCCACCGGCGGTCTGCATCGGGCCCGTCACCGCCACGGCGGCGCGGCGCGCGGGTTTCGTGGTCGCGGCCGTGGCCGATCCTCACACCGAAGATGGCCTGATCGACGCCCTGGTCGGGGTTCTCGGGCCGGGTGCCGGCTGATCCGGCGACACGTGTACCATCCCTAGCGCGATGAGCTTCCCTAACATTCGCGCTCGTCGGCTGCGCAGGACGGCCGCCCTCAGGGATCTGGTCCGGGAGACGGACCTCTCTCCGAGTCACCTGGTCTCGCCGCTCTTCCTCAAGGAGGGCCTCGACGACCGGGTTCCGATCGGGTCGATGCCCGGCCAGTACCAGCACTCGCTCGAGTCGCTGGTCAAGGAAGCGCGCGAGATCCATCACAGAGGCGTGATCGGCTTCGTGCTGTTCGGCATCCCGACGATCAAGGACGAGAAGGGGAGCGAGGCCTGGAACGACGAGGGTATCGCGCAGGCGGGGCTGCGGGCCCTGCGCGACGAGCTGGGAGACGAGGCGGTCCTGATCGCCGACCTCTGTCTCTGCGAGTACACGGACCACGGTCACTGCGGCGTCCTCGATCAAGCATCCGAGGTGGACAACGACAGGACGCTCGGCATCTACAGGCGCATCGCCGCGTCCCAGGCGAGTGCCGGCGCGGACCTCGTCGCGCCCTCGGGGATGATGGACGGGCAGGTTGCGGCGATCCGCGAGTCGCTCGACACCGAGGGCTTCGCCTCGACCGCGATCCTGTCTTACGCGGCCAAGTTCGCTTCCACGTTCTACGGCCCGTTCCGCGAGGCGGCGGAGGGCGCGCCGCAGTTCGGAGATCGCCGCGGATACCAGATGGACCCCGCGAACGTTGTAGAAGCGATGCGGGAGATCCACACCGACGTCGACGAGGGCGCGGACATGGTGATGGTCAAGCCCGCCCTCGCGTACCTCGACGTGATCGGTCGAGCGAAAGAAGAGGTGGGTGTGCCGATCGCCGCCTACAACGTGTCCGGCGAGTACGCGATGGTGAAGGCCGCCTCGGAACGCGGCTGGCTCGACGAGCGCTCCGCCGCTATAGAGGTCCTGACCTCGATACGGCGGGCCGGCGCGGACCTGATCCTGACCTATCACGCCAAGGAAGCCGCGGACTGGCTCTCCTGACGGTCGCGATATCCAAGCTCTCTCAGCTGACCACGTATAACGTGGCTATCTGAGAGACCTTGCGCGATGGAAAACGACGATCTGTTTCAGCGAGCGAAGCGGGTGATCCCCGGCGGCGTGAACTCGCCCGTGCGCGCGTTCGGCGCGGTCGGGGGAACGCCGGTCTTCGCGGCCGAGGGACGCGGGGCGTACGTCACCGACTCGGATGGACGCACGTTCATCGACTACGTCCAGTCATGGGGAGCGTTGCTCTTCGGACACGCCCGGGAGGAGATCGTTGAGGCCGCCGCGGCGGCAGCACGGAGGGGGACATCGTTCGGCATGCCGACGGAGGGGGAGGTTCTCCTCGCCGAGAGGCTCGTGGAGATGGTGCCGAGTCTCGAGCGTGTGCGACTGGTCAGCAGTGGTACCGAGGCGGCCATGAGTGCGATCCGGCTCGCTCGCGGCGCGACCGGTCGCTCGAAGATCGTCAAGTTCGAGGGCTGCTACCACGGCCACTCGGACTCGCTCCTCGCCGCGGCAGGGTCTGGCGTGGCCACCCTCAGCATCCCCGGGACCCCGGGTGTGACGGAGGGAGCTGCCGGGGACACGATGATCCTGCCGTACAACGACCTCGAGGCCGTCCAGGATGCCTTCGAACGCGATGGCGCGGATGTCGCGTGCGTGATCGTCGAGCCGGTGGCCGCGAACATGGGTGTGGTCCCGCCCGAGCCCGGCTTCCTCGAGGGCCTGCGGGCGATGACCCTCGACCACCGGGCCCTTCTGATCTTCGACGAGGTGATCACGGGCTTCCGGCTCGCCCCGGGCGGCGCCCAGGAGCTCCTCGGAGTGACCCCGGACCTGACGATCCTCGGGAAGGTGATGGGCGGCGGGTTCCCATGCGCCGGATTCGGCGGCCGAGCCGACGTCATGGACCAGCTCGCCCCATCGGGCCCGGTCTACCAGGCGGGGACGCTGTCGGGGAATCCGGTCGCGGTGGCCGCGGGGCTCGCGGCGCTTGACCTGATCCGACGAGAGGATCCCTACGCCCACCTCGAGAGGAGGGCGGCCCGGCTAACCGAGGGGATCTCCCACTCCCTCGAGGCTCATGGCATCCCGCACAGCGTCAATCGGCTGGGCTCGCTGTTCTCGGTCTTCTTCACGGACCAGCCGGTTCGTGATCACGCGGGGGCCAAGGGAGCTGACCACGCCGGCTACGGCCGGTTCTTCCACGCGATGCTGGAACGAGGCTTTGCCCTGCCGCCATCGGGGTACGAATGCTGGTTTGTGTCCACTGCGCACGGCGATACGGAGATCGACCGCACCCTCGACGCCATCGATACAGCCGTTTCGAAGCTCGGCCAGCTCTGACGCGATTCCTGGGGAGTCTTTGTCCGAATTTGGAAGAAACTCTGTGCATTTGCACATCGGAATACATGTTTCGCATGAGTTCACTGCGGGTAGCATTCCAAGCGAATTCGCCACTGCCCGCCGCCGGATAGTCCGGCGCGGTCTGTACGGAAGGAGGACTGGATGGCGAGACGCCCATCTAAGCGCGACCTGTCCACCGGCATCCTCGTAGTTCTGCTTGCCGGTGTGTTGGTTTCACAGGCCCTGCAGGCCGGGGCCACCCATCAGCCCGCGGACAAGTTCGGGGCAGCATCCTCGAACGTTCGCTGGGTCGACGGAGTCGACGGCGAGGAGATCATCATCCTCCGGGAGACCGCACGGGTCTCCAGCACGTCCGACCTGGCCCTGTCCGTCACGTCGGAGTGCTCGCTGATCACCTCGGTGACCACGGGTGACGAGCCCGGGGACCAGCCTCCGGACTCGGCTTCGGCCCAGGCCGCGCTCGAGTACTGGATCACGATCGATGGCGAGCGCGTCCCGGTCAGCACCGTTCCGGACGCCAACGGCGACCTCGATGACGGCGAGATCATCTTCTGCGACCGTCTATTCAGCCAGACCTCCGGCGACGCCGAGGGCGACGGCGACATCGACCGTATGGACACCTACGAGGAGACTCGTAGCGCCCACGGCTTCAACTGGCTCGCGGTCAACGTTGGTACCGAGTACGACGCGGCCAACGTCCCCGCCGGCTCCGGAAACAACATCGTGGTGATCGAGGTCCACGCTCGGTACCTCGAGAACACCACGGGCAGCGAGGCTGCCTCGGACGCCGCCGTCGGGCGCACCAGCCTCATGGTCGACCCGACGCACGCTTCGGTTCACGAGGAAGTCAGCCCAGGCACCTGATCCGACTGGGTCTGAACGTAGTTGGAAAGGGGCGGCCTTCGGGCCGCCCCTTCCGCTTTCCGCGGGTGAATCACGGACAGAGAGACGTAGAGAAACATGGAGCGTCTCTCATGGCAGTCCGGCTCGATGCGATTCTGTCTGCGGTGTCCCACCCCAATTAGAATCCGGCCGTGCCCGAGTCAGAGCGACCGTTCCTCAACGAGGCGGTCCTTCGCCTCGGTCTGGTGCTCGTCGCCTTCCTCGTCCTGTGGCGAGTAGAGGAGCCGACCATCCTCGAAGTTCCGACGGTGGAGGCCGTTGCCCTCGACGAAGCTCGGGGACCCGTCGGCGCGGCACTCCTCGCGTCGGCGAGCGGACTGGCGGCAGGCGTCCTCTTCGGACTGGCAGGCCGTCCCCTGAGCAATTGGACCTATCGGCCGCGCCTGCCCGCGTTGCTCGGAGTGATCCCCGCGGTGGTCGTCGTCTCCCAGGTACTGGTGTTCTCGGAGATCCTTCCGTTGGGCAACGGGGGGCTGCTCACCAGGATCGGCTTCTTTCTGATCGCGGAGCTCCCTCTTCGAGTGCCCGCGATCTTGCTCGGGGTTGCCCTCAGCCAGGGCGTGATCTCCGTGGATGAAGCGTCGGCCGAGGAGAGTTGAGCCCGGAGGCGCCGGGCCGCCCCTTCCTTTTGCGCTAGCGGGGGATCGTGAGCTTGTGAGCGAGGAAGATCGCGATCACCATCACCGCGAACAGGATGAACGAGAGGCCACCCTCTTCCACCGCAGCTAGGATCATGCCGGTCATCATCGCCTCCTAAGCGGGACCTCGGAACGTGGGCTGCCCGCCGCCGGTCAGTAGGTCCTTGCGCTTGCGCTCCGCGCGGTCGAGGAATGGCAGGTGCACGACGAAGCCGATGAGTGAAAGGCCCAGGGCGAAGTAGGACGGCAGCGGCTCGTTCCCGGGATCCTTGTATCCGGCCACCAGAACCTCGGGCCCTCCGGCGCCGGAGAACGCCCTGGCCATCGCGAAGGGGCGCCCGTCGATCTCGGCGAAGCGCAGTCCCTCTACGACGAACTCGGTGGACGGGACCTCGACCTCCACCTCCATCCCCGCGTCGACCAGCTCGGCTGCGGCTTCCTCCGCGACGAAGTCCTGGAAAGCCAGGGTGGCGGGCTCGATCTCCGGCACGAGGCCGGCTTCCTTGGCGGTCTTCCAGCGCCCGCCCGGGTACTCATCGATCAGCGGGATGGCCTTCGATTCCAGATCGACGCCGGCGGCGAGGGTAGCCCATCCCGGCAGGTCACCCTTCGGCCCCGTGTAGCGAGGGGTTCCGGGAGCCCCGAAGGTCCACAGCGCCGTGAGGATCACCATGAAGGCGAAGAAGGATGTGGCGGAGATCAGGTATCCCATCCGGTTGCCTGCAACAGCGCCGGTGAGCATCCACACGGTGCCCGGGAAGAGGATCATCGCTGCGACGAGAACCATGATCCCGCACGTGTCCGAGCACCTCGAGACCTGGGCGAGGAGGTCGATCTCCATCAGGCGGCTCCCTCGGCGGCCGCCGCGGGGTTGGTGCAGAGGTTGGCGTCATCCGGGACGCCTTCCTGGATCGAGACCAGATAGGCCATCAGGTCGGTTATCTGTTGGTCGTTCATCGGGCCCGCGTCTCGAACGCTCCACGACGGCATCGGTGTGCCTTCTCGGCCCTGCATGATCGTGTCACGGATATCGGTGGCCTCGGGGTCGATGGCGTCCACGGGCAGGCGGCCGCACACGTTGTTGAGCGGGGGAACCGGGTACGCGGGGTTGAACTCGCCGGTCGTCGGATTGGTGAACGGCACCGAGCCACCCTGCGCCTGTGCGCCGTGGCACCGCGCGCAGCCGAAGCCGGTGGGGTTCTCCGGGCTGGTGAGGCCGAACCACTCCCCGCCACGGCGCTCGGCCCTGCTGACCAGCTCCACCGCGTCGGCCACGTTCTGGTCCGGTTCCTTGAGCCAGAGCGCCGGCAGCCAGAGGGCGACTATGAGCACGAAGAGGATCCCCCAGCCCTTCGCACGATCGACGTGTCGCCGCTCGAGCACCTCGTCCGAGGGCCCGGGCCTCATCCCCGCTGGGATATCGGGGCGGTCGCCCTGCCTGCGGATCGAAAGGACGATAAGGCCGCCCGCGAATGCCAGACCGACAAGGATCGCCGCCACCAGGGCGAGCGTCGCGAGCGTGGAAAGCGCGAGCATCCCCGTCATTCCTCGGCCGCTACGTTCACGCAGTAGGCGCCTTCGGGCCGCTGCTGGATCGTGTCGGTTCCTCGTGGCGGACCGTTCTGATCCCTCGCGGTGCTCGTGTCCACCTGGATCGTCCCGTCCTTGAAGACCACGGGGAATCGGTCGAGGCCGCGAGGGGCGGGCCCCTCCTGCCACTCACCGACGCGGTTGTACTTGGATCCGTGGCAGGGGCACTCGAACCACTGGCTGACCTGACAGAACGGGACCCTGCATCCGAGGTGGACGCACTTCTGGTACAGAGCCATCAAGCCCTCCGAGACCAGGCCCTCGTAAACGTCCGGAACCGGATCCTCGTCGTACTTCACGATGTAGAACCGCCCGACCCCGTAGTAGAAGGGCAGGCGGTCCGAGTCGATCTGCGACTTGATGGCCTCCGGGGTCAGGCCGGTGTCAACGATCGCCCCGAACCCGCCGCGCAGGTTCGGCCAGATGAAGGCAAGGGTCGCTGCGCCGAACTGGGCGAAGAAGAGGCCCAGGGAGGCGAGGAGTGAACGGTGAAGCACCTCGCGCCGGGATACCGGCTTGGGCTTCTTCTTCTCGGCCTCGGGCTCCGGCCGGGGTACGGCGCCGGCCGCGGCTTCCTTGAAGACCTTGGCCGCGTAGCGCGAGCGGATCAGGGTCGCCGCGACCAGCAGAAGGAACAGGCCGAAGAGCCCGGCGACGATCAGGATCGCGAAGGTCTCTCGGCTCATAGGTCGAAGAACACCCCGTCCCATGGAGGCACGAAGTTGAACCCCGGCCCTCGGAAGAAGGCGCCGATGATCGTCAGGATCGCGAAGAACATCATGAGCATCGTGAAGAGCACCAAGGCCACCTTGCGGTCACCCGGCTTCGTGCTCGGGTTCCTGTCGACGTACGGCACCACGAACAGCAGGCCGAAGAAGAGCGTCGGAACGAGCACCCCGGCCACCATGGGATGGAAGTACCTAAGGAGCTCCTGAAGGCCCAGGAAGTACCACGGGGCCTTGGACGGATTCGGGGTCAGGTTCGCGTTGGCGAGCTCGCGCAGCGGGGCGTTGACGAACGTTGAGAAGATGATCAGCGCCGCGCTGACGATGATCAGCGAGAGCATCTCCTGGATCAGCAGGTGCGGGAAGGTGTTGACCCGGTCGCCCTGCTCCCGCTCGACGCGCTGGATGCCTTCCGGCGCGACCAGGGCCAGCAGTCGGTGCTTGTCCGGCACCCCGGCCTTCGGAGAGGGGACCTTGCCCGTCGGCGGGGGAGCTGTGATGGGCGCGGCGGGCGCCGCCACCGCGATCGGTGCGACCGTTTGGACTCCCACCGGAGCCCCGGTTGCCGCTGGGGCTGCTGCGGCCGCTGCTGCCGGGGCGGCGGCAGGCTGTCCACCGTCACCCGCGGGCGCAGCGCCGGCCGCCGCGGGCGCTGGGGCTTCCTCGTGCTCCTCGGGATGCGCGCGCTTGTACTCGACCATGGCGATCCGCCGGGCCCTGCCCTCGGCTACGCGCTTCGTCACGCCCTGCTCCAGGAGCTGGTTGAGAACCTCGTTATACCTGTCCGGGTTCAGAACCTCTGCGAACTCCGCCACAGATCCTCCTTACAGGGGCCCCGAGATACCGCCGTCCTTGCGGATCCGCCAGAAGTGGATCGCCAGGAAGATCGTGATGATGAACGGCAGTGCCAGGACGTGCAGGACGTACCAGCGCAACAGGGTCTCCCCGCTCACTTCCAGACCACCGAGCAGGATGAATTGGACCTCTTTGGCCACTAATGGCGAGTAGGCCCCGAAGCTCGTGCCCACGGTGAACGCCCAGAAGGACAGCTGGTCCCAGGGCAACAGGTATCCGCTGAACGCGAGCAGCAGGGTAATGAGGAGCAGGATCACCCCCACCACCCAGTTGAACTCCCGCGGCGGCTTGTAGGCGCCCGTGTAGAACACGCGTGCCATGTGCAGGAAGACGGTGATGACCATCAGGTGGGCGCCCCAGCGATGGATGTTCCTGGTGAGGTCCCCGAACGCGACTCCGTTCCGGAGGTTCTCCACGTCGGCGTAGGCGGCGGCGCCCGCGAGCTCCGCTGCGGGCCGGTAGAAGAACATCAGGTAGATGCCCGTGACGGTCAGCAGGATGAAGAGGAAGAACGACAGCCCGCCGAGGCAGAACGTGTAAGTCAGCTTCAGGCCGTGCCGCTTCACCTTGACCGGGTGGAGGTGGTACAGGACGTTGTTCATGGCGGCGAGCGCACGGTCTCGCTGAGTGTCCTTGTAGCCCTTACGGAAGACCGATCCGGGCCTGAAGATCGACTTCCACGCCTCACTCTCGCGGACCTTGTCGAGTACCTCCATGGGGCTCGGTGGCCGCGGCAGCTTCAGTCGGCTCAAGCGGACTCCTCCGCCTGCTGAGTCATCGGCACGGTGCCCATCGTGCGCTGGCCGGCGTCACCCTCGGGAAGCCGCGCGTAGTAGAGGCAGTCGCTGGGGCACCGCTCGACGCACACGGAGCAACGTGTGCACGCGTTGTCGTCGACGACGAACACTGCCTCGGCCAGCTGCACCAGCTCGCCGGTTGCCTCGTCGCGCGTCTCGTTGATGATGCCGGTGTCGAGCATGAAGATGCAGTTCCACGGGCAGACGTCCTCGCACGCGCGACACAGGATGCACGGCTCGGGATCGAGCATGAGGTGCTTGGGAGACTTGACCCCCTGCTTCAGCCACTCGGGATCGACGGCGTCGAGGACGTAATCCTCGCGGATGTCGACCTCGGTCTTCTGGAACGGCATCTCCCTACCTCTCTACCTGTATCCGCCGGAGTATCGCTCGGCCTGTGCTTCGCCCCGCAGTCGCTTGCGGATCACCTGGAGCTTGTACGCGGTGACCACGAAAACGCCAACCGCTACCGTCAAGTAGCCGGTCACGACGATGTCGCGGATCGTGAGCCGGAGCCGATCTGCGGCGGTGGCCTCCAGGTTCTGCTCCGCGAAGTACAGCATCCACGAGGGGATCACGGCCCAGGCCGTGATCGCCGCGAACGAGATCAGGACTCCCGCTATGAAAGCGGTGGTCCAAGTCCACTCGAAGTCGCGGAGGAACTCCTCGCCCCGCTTGATCATCGGGCGAAGCCTTCTCTCGACGACCTTAGGAATCGGCAGCTTCAACCGGCCTGTCTCCTTCCCCGGGCGGGCGGGATTCTACCAATGGCGCTTCGGCCCCTCCACAGGCGCACGGTGCCAGGGGGGCTTGCAGGAGACTTTGTGAATGGATTCACAAGCACCAAGGTGATTCTCCGATAGAGAGCCGGTGTTCGCAAGCGAGGACCTGATGCGAGACTGGCCGCGTGGATTTCGCGGAAGCCCTGTCGTCCTGGTGGGCGCCCGCCCTGGCCTTCGCCGCCGGGGTCGTCTCCTGCGCCTCGCCCTGCGTGCTGCCGCTCCTGCCCGGGTACCTCGGCTTCATCTCCGGAGCTCAGCGGGAGGACGAGGGGAAGCCGATCCTTCCGATCCTGCTGTTCATCCTCGGGTTCGCGGTCGTGTTTTCGCTGATGGGGGCCTTCTCCAAGGTCTTCGTCCCGGTCCTACGCTCGGAGTGGGGCCAGCGGGTGGCGGGGATCCTGGTGATCGGGGTCGGGGGGCTGATGCTTCTGTACGCGCTCCGGGTCGGCGGGCCCGCGGTCTTCGCGGAGCGCCGGCCGTTCCTGTCGAAGGTGCGGCCGGGCCCGATGGGCGCGATGCCTCTGGGAATGGCGTTCGCGATCGGCTGGACGCCGTGCATCGGGCCGGTTCTCGCCGGGATCCTCGGTCTCGCCCTCGCGCAGGGCGGGGGCATCTGGGGAGCGACGTTGCTCTTCTTCTACTCGCTCGGGCTCGGTCTGCCCTTCCTTCTGATCGGTCTCGGGGTCTCCTGGCTGACCGGGGCCATGGCGTTCGTGAAACGTAACTATCACTGGTTCGCGGGTGTCGGGGGCGGGCTGCTCGTCGTCATCGGTGTGCTGCTCGCGACGAACCAGTGGGTCCCCTTGCTGTCGAGGCTCGGTGTCCTGCGATGGGTGCGAGGCTTCACCCCTCCGATCTAGCGGCTCGCCCGAGCGACTAGGATTCGATCGCCTCGATGGCGTCCACCTCCGAGAACCTCTACCAGTCCCTCGTCAGCGTCTGGAGAACGCTCCGCTCCATGCGGACGGCGCTGATCCTTCTTCTCGTCGTCGCGGTCGCGAGCATCTTCGGATCGCTGGTGCCCCAGATCGAGATCGCTCGTCCGGCGGTGGTGCGCCTGTACCTCGACCACCCTCTTCTCGCCCAGGTGTACGAGGCCCTGGGCCTCTTCGACGTGTACGGCTCGTGGTGGTTCACGACCTGCTACGCGTTGCTGTTGATCTCGCTCGCGTCGTGTCTCATCCCACGCACGCGGGCTCTGCGGCGAGGGCTCGGCCTTCGTCCCCAGCCGATGAGAGAGCTCGAGGGGATGCGTCATTTCACCGAGACCACGGTCCCGCACTCGCCGGATCGGGTGATCGAGCGAGCCCGCGGAGTTCTCAAGCGGAGGCGGTTCCGGGTGTCTCCCGTCGAGCCCGGGTTAGCCGCCGAGAAGGGGGGAACGCGTGAGTCGGGGAGCCTGCTCTTCCACTGGTCACTCTTCCTGCTTCTGGTCGGCGCCGTCTACGGCAAGGGCTTCGGGCTGATCGGGCTTGCGACCGTGGTGGAGGGCCAGACGTGGACGGAGGCGCACGCCGCCTACGACGTCCCCCCGCGCGAGGGGCGCTTCTTCCGCGAGTCGATGCACTCGGGCTTCCAGGTCCGCGTGGACGACTTCGATGCGACCTACCACCCGAACGGCTTGCCCGAGGACTTCCGCTCGAGCATCACGCTGCTCGACCAGCAGGGCCGACCGATCGAGCAGGAGGAGGTGCGTGTCAACCACCCCGTCGCGCACGATGGCGTGAAGCTGTACCAGCAGGGCTACGGATGGGCTCCGGTGATCGAGGTGCGCCTCGCGGATCGGTTGCTGGCATCCGAGCCGGTCGTGTTCATAACGCGGACGCCGAACGACCAACGCCAGCCGTGGCAGGGGGTCATCAAGCTTCCCTCTCTCGACCCCGACATCGGGCTCGAGCTCCGGCTCCTCCCGGACCCGGTGGCCGGCCTGTCCGGTGGACCCATGCTCGAGGCCCGGGACCCGTTCATCACCTATCAGGCGTGGAGCGGAGACCTACGGCTGACGTCGGCACAGAGCGTCTTCGCGTTGGACAGGACCGGCCTGACTCGGTTCGGCGAGGGTGGCGGCGTCGGGCTCGGCGAGACCACGGCGCTTCCGAACGGGCTCCAGATCACGTTCCGCGCTCTCCGTGAGTACACGCAGCTCCTCGTGAAGCGCGACCCCGGCACCCTGATCATGCTGGCCGCGGCGATCCTCCTGCTCGCAGGCCTGATCCCGGCCCTCTACTCGAGCCGGCGGCGTGTGTGGGTCAGGGCGATACCCGCCGATGGGGAGGGAACGCGCGTTCAGGTCGCGGGCTTCGCGCTTCAGCGCCGCGCGGCGTTCGAGGACGAGTTCAGGTCCATCGCAGGCGAGTTGGTAAGGTGACGCCGTGCCCCCCGACGAGCTGACCGGAGCATCGAACGCCGCCTTCGGGATGGCTCTGGGGCTCTACCTGGCCGCATCCGTCGGCTATTTCCATCACCTCGTCTTCCGTCGTCGAGCCGTGCTGAGAGTTGCGCGCGCCGGGGCCTACGCGGGAGTGGCGCTGCACGGCGGCTCGATCGTCGCTCGAGGTATCGACGCGGGGAGAGCTCCCTGGGGGAACCTCTTCGAGTATGTGACCGTCGTCGGCTTCCTGATAGTTCTGGGCTACCTGGTGATCGAGCGCCTGTGGCGTACCGAGAGCCTGGGGGGATTCGTTCTCGGGACCGCAGCGGCCGCGCTTGGGGGCGCGATCCTCGCCTACGTGCCGCCGGGTCCACTAGTCCCCGCGCTCAACTCTTACTGGCTCCTGATCCACGTCGTCATGGCGACGATAGCCTCGGCGATGTTCACGCTGGGGTTCGTCTTCACGGTTCTGTATCTCGTCCAGGATCGGAAGGAGAGGCGCATGGCGGCAAGCCGGGCGCCGGTTGCCACTCGCGAGCACGCTCTCGTGGCCGCCGGTGTGGGGGAGCGCCCCGAGGACTACGTCCTGGCCGAGGCCTCCGACGAGCCGACCGAGTCGAACCACCCCTCGACCCGCTCACGCCTCCCCGCGGCCGGGACGCTCGACCGCCTGGCGTACCGCACCATCGTGTTCGCGTTCCCGATCTGGACCCTGGCGGTCATCCTCGGAGCGATCTGGGCGGAGGAAGCCTGGGGGCGCTACTGGGGTTGGGACCCCAAGGAAGTTTGGGCCTTCGTCACCTGGGTTCTCTTTGCGGGGTACCTGCACGCGCGAGCAACCGTCGGGTGGCGCGGCCGCCGTGCCGCGGTGCTGGCGATCCTCGGGTTCGCCGCGCTGGTCTTCAACCTCACGGTGGTGAACACGGCCATCGCCGGGCTGCACTCGTACGCGCAGTAACCGGTTCAGGCCACGGTAGCGGGCTCCGCCTGAGTCACCGAGTCCCGGCTCTCTACCGCCGGCCATCCGCCGAGGCGGAGCCGCCGGAGCAACTGGGCGTTGGCGGCGACCACGATCGTCGAGAGGCTCATCAGGATGGCGCCAACCGCCGGGGCCAGCGTGATCCCCGCCCACTGCAAAGCGCCTGCCGCGAGGGGGATGGCGAGCACGTTGTACCCGGCTGCCCAGACGAGGTTCTGGACCATCTTGCGGTAGGACGCTCGAGACAGCCGGATCACGTCCACGACCGCGCGGGGATCGTCCGATGCGAGCACAACACCTGCCGACTCGATGGCCACATCGGTTCCCGCACCGATCGCGATCCCGACGTCCGCTCTCGCGAGCGCGGGCGCGTCGTTGACGCCGTCGCCGACCATCGCCACCTTGCGCCCACGGCTCTGGAGCTCAGTCACGGATGAGTCCTTGTCCTCCGGCAGGACCTCCGCGAAGACCTCCTCGATACCCAGAGCGTTGGCGACGGACTCCGCCACCTGCTTGGCGTCGCCGGTGATCATGGCGACGCGCACACCGTTCCGGTGCAGCTCTCGGGCGGCCTGGCGGGACTCCGGACGGATCTCGTCCTCGAGGGCGATGGCGCCGACGACGTCGCGACCTCGGATCACGTACAGGATCGCGGCGCCCCGGCTCATCCACGCGTCGATCGAGCCGGATAGGTCCGAGGGCACCTCTATCGAACGCTCCCGCAGCAGGGCGGGTCCGCCGACCGCCACGAGCTCTCCCTCGACGGTCGCCTCGACGCCGCGCCCGGTGATCGAACGGAAGCCGGTCGCTTCCGGAACCGAGCCTCCGCGCTTCGCCGCCTCGACAACGGCCCGACCGAGTGGATGCTCGCTGCTAGCCTCCACAGCCGCAGCGAGCCCAAGCAGCTTCTGCTCGCCGCCGTCCCTAGCGGCAACCCCGGCGACGGCGTGCCGCCCCCTGGTCAGTGTGCCGGTCTTGTCGAACAGCACCACGTCGATCTCGCGCATCCTCTCGAGGGCGAGGCGGTCCTTCACAAGGATCCCGGCCCGCGCTGAGATCGCGGTTGAGAGCGATATGACGAGCGGGATCGCGAGACCGAGCGCGTGCGGACAGGCGATGACGAGCACCGTGACGGTCCGCGTGACGGCTTGTCCCGTGTCGCCCAGCAGCCCCCACGTCAGGAACGTGACAACCCCCGCCCCGGATGCGACGTAGAACAGGAACGCCGCGGCGCGATCGGCCAGCGCCTGCGCCCGGGACTGCGAGGCCTGAGCGTTGGCGACCAGGCGCTGGATGCCAGCGAGCGCGGTCTCCTCGCCCACTGCGGTGATGCGGACCCGGATCGCGGAGTCCGTTGCGACCGTGCCGGCCACGACCTGGTTTCCAGGTCCCTTCGGCACCGGGCGGGACTCTCCGGTGATCATCGACTCGTCCAGCTCGGCCTCGCCCTCGGTGATCTCCCCGTCCGCGGGCACGCGCGCCCCCGAACGGACGAGAACGACATCTCCCACCGCGAGATGGCTGAGGCTGACGATCTCGACGCCCGATGGGGTCACTCGCTCCGCCTCGTCCGGGAGGAGCTCGGCGAGGGCTGCGAGCGCGCCCTGCGCCTGCCCGATCGCACGCATCTCCAGCCAGTGCCCCAGCAACATGATCGAGATCAGCGCGGACAGCTCCCACCAGAACTCGAGGTCGAGAAGGTCGAATGTGGTGGCCGCGGACGCGGCGAACGCAACCGAGATGGCCATCCCGATCAGCAGCATCATGCCGGGCTGCCGGGAACGGATCTCCGAGACGGCGCCCGACAGGAACGGCCAGCCGCCGTAGAAGAACAGAAGTGTGCCGAGGATCGGTCCGACCAGCTCTTGCCCCTCGAACAAGGGGGGATCGAAGCCCAGCCACTCCTGGACCATCTCGCTCGACGCGATCACCGGAATCGTCAGGACCAGCGTGATCCAGAACCGCCGCCGGAACATCGCCGCGTGATCGCCGTGGCCCGCGTGATCGCCGTGGCCCGCGTGATCGCCGTGACCCGCGTGATCGCCGTGGCCTTCGTGTTCTGCGTGCTCCGCGTTCAGGTCTTCTCCTCGGATCGCTTCCACATCAGACTAAGGCTTAAGGAGCGGGAGGTCGTCCCAAGGTTTGCAGCTCCTGCTCCACCTCTTCAGGGACCTCGACTGTCCAGTCGTTCCCCTCCAGCTCTTCTCTGTCGAGCGTGAGCTCGGCGATGGTGTCGCCCCAATGGATAAACCGGAACGTCCATGTGTCTCCCTGGTCGTTGACGCGTTCAACAGACCGCTCCGAGCGTGCTTCGAGAACGCCGAGAGGGAGTGCGCTCGTCCCCGCTCCGTCGCTTACGTGAACGTCCAGTTCGTAGCCGGTCTCGTTGATGAGAGTGATCGAGCCCACCTCTGCAGGGGCCTCCGAACAGCTCGCCATCAAGAGACTGGCCACGATGATCACGAGCTTGACCGGTCTCATCACTTTCCTGGTCTCGCATGCATGGAATCCTCCTTCCACAGCCGGCGCGGAGCGGTGGGTCGAGGTTCGACCGCGCCTGTCGGCCGCAGGCCTGTACGGGGTGTTCTTCAGGCGGCCTGAAGGCCAGGGGGAGCGCGAGGGATGACCTGGCGGGCGGCGATGATCGGTGCCCGCCTCCCGAGTTCCCTGGGCCCGGCGAGGAGGATCCAGGCCAGCAGGGTGAGCGAGGTCGCGATCGTGGGAGGGAGCGGGTCGCTGCTGGATCGACGAACCTGGGTACCGGGCCGAAGCGTTTCCCTGCTGCCGACGGCCACTATCGCTTCTGGCACGGTGGGCGCCAGGACGCGCGCGTCGACGGGCTCTTGGTGCTCCGGATGCGGGCCCGACCGTGTCTCGTCTGTCGCGGGAGCGAAGACGATGGCGAAGGTCCACAGGAACGGCAGGGTCCTGCGGAGCCCCTTGCTCAGGGGGTTCACGCAGCGAGCATAGCCCGGTCCCTCGGAAGGCCCGGACGGGCATGCGTCCGTGCTCGAAAACTCACGGACATGGAGGTTAGTGCAAGCGCACAAAGGCTCCGGGTTGGAGTCTGCCGAACCCTTTCTTTCGACCGATCGATCCTGGTTCAGAGGAGGGGTATTCGATGCGTTCTCGGACAAGGGGCCGGCTGTCCCTGGTGGCAGGCCTGGTCGGATTGAGCCTGCTCGCGGCCAGCGCGCCGGCCTGGGCCGCCCCCGCCTACGTCCAGCCCCTCTCGTTCACCTGGAGCAAAGCCGTCCTGGACGTCCTCATCGTCCCGCCGGAGCACGGCCAGGTCTACAACTCCTACGGGCCGCTCGGCGGCACATCAGGGGGCCCGAACGAGCTCAGCCTCTACCAGAACACCTACCTCAGGGCCATCGAGCGGTCGGTGGCAGACTGGGATCGAGCCGTCAACACGTTTGGGCCGAGCTGGCTCCGGTCCGGCCTGGTGACCAACGCCTACGTACTTGGGCGCGACGAGATCCCCGAGTCTGCTCTGACCGAGCCGGAGATCTTCATCGTCACGGACCAGAGGCAGCCCACGTCGCTGGGTTTCGCCAATAGCTCCTCCGCGGACGAGACGCGAGTCTGTGTGGTGGACAACGCGAAGTTCTTCACATCGAGCTTCACCGAGGCCGACATGTACAACGTCAACGGCCAGGAGTACGGGCACTGCCTGGGTCTCGCTCACGCGTTCGGCAGCCCGGACGATTCGATCATCACCCGCGATGTCGTGTACGGCACCCAGGCAGACGAGCCGGGGGCCATCGGCACTCAAGGACACTGCGTGAGCAACCTCAACGTCCAGGGGCTGGAGAGGGTGTTCGGTGGGCTGTTCGGCCAGCCGAGCGACGGACTCGTGTCCACTGAACCCGCGACCTACGAGCGGATGCCTTGCTCCGCGACGCCGTCGAGCGACCTGCCTCCCTCCCGGGGGAGCGCGAACCTCGAGCTGGTGGCTCACATACCCGGCGCCGGCGGAACAGACCTGGAGTTCTTCACGCGTGAGCTCATCCAGTGGCAGGACTCGACGGGCACGGTGCACACGGTCTCCGAGGGCGAGCCTCCGGTCACGCGCCACTTCGCCATGGTCGGGAATCGCCTTGCGCCGTCCGGGACAGGAGCCGGGCCGATGAGTGGCGGCGCCAAGATCGTCGACATCACGAACCCCGAGGCACCATTCATCGCCGGCGCCGTTCAGGACTGCTGGGCGGACCAGGGAGACATCCAGATCGCGAAGGGCGCGATGCTGGCGAGCATCGCCAAGCAGGGAGGCAGCTGCAGCTTCCCCGACGGCGGCACCGTGCCCAACGGCTCCGTCATGGTCGACATCTCGAACGTCTATCAGCCGACGATCGTGGGTGTGGCTCCCGACTCGCGAGGAGCTCACAACAACACGTTCCATCCCAGCGGCAAGTACATGTTCATCTCCTCCTCGGGTGACACTCCGAATCACGTCCCGATCTACGACGTGTCCGACCCGTCCCAGCCCCGGCTCGTAAAGAACGTCTCATTCCCCTCGGGCGACTCCCCGCACGATCTCCGTTTCAGCGAGGACGGGACGCGCGCGTACCTGGCTGGGATCGACCAGTTCCGGATCCTCGACACGACCAACCCCGAGAACCCGACGCTTGTGTCCACGTTCACAGTGCCGGGGAGCACCATCGGGCACGACGCTCTCGTCACTCCTGACAAGGCCTTCCTGATCCTGGGCGACGAGCTGAACGGTGGCTCGACCGCGCCGTGCCCGGGCGGGGCCCTCTACATCTACGACATCCGCGGCGCCAAGGAGACGAGTCCCGAGCTGATCGGGATCGTCGAGGCGGGCGCGGGCCCGGTCACTGGTCGGAACAACGACGAAGCTGGCGTGAATCCCGCGAGCACTGCGGGCTGCACGTCGCACGTCATGGACCTGAACCCGAACAAGAAGTCGCTCACGATCGCGTGGTACCAGGCCGGAACAAGGACATTCGATTTCTCCGGTCTTTACAACGCCGCCGGAGCGCCCAGCCCTCAGCCAAGCCTGGCGTGGGGCGCCTACGGGGTCGGTCCCATGAAGGAGACCGGCTGGATCGTGCCGGAGGGCGCGAACACCTGGTCCGCGAAGCAGTACGCGGGCGTTCCTGGCTACATCTTCTCCGACGACCTCGTGCTCGGGTTCTACGTAACCAAGATCAAGTAGCTCGAGGCCTCAGGCGACGGTGAGCGTGCCAGCCATCGTCGGATGCACGTCGCACTGGAAGTAATACTCGCCCGCCTCGAGCTGGGGCACGTGGTAGTCGATCAGTGAGGGCCCGGGGACGATCTCGCCCTGGAATAGCGGCTCGCCACCCTGTGACACGTAGACCGCGACGTTGTGTGGGATCCCCTCATCACGGTTGTCGAACGCGATCACCGAGGGGGTATCGGCGGGAACGGATAGCTCCGCGGTGTCGAACGCCAGTCCTTGCGCGACGATCGGTACGGGCGGCGCCTCGGCTGGACCCGGGCCTCCAGCGCCTTCCTCGCCGGCCGGCTCCTCGCCACCCGCGCCTTCCTCAATCGGTATCGGCTCACCCGACTCGGGCGCGGTCCCTTCCGCCCCCGCTCCGTGCTCACCCTCGCTCACGAGGCTGTGGACGGGCCGGGGCCCCACCACGATGCCGACAACTCCGCCGATCACGATCGTTGCCACCAGCACGGTGATGAGGAAGGTGAATCCCCTCGTCCCGGGGATCATCGCTGCCAACGCGCAGCCGACCAGGATGTTCGTCGCGAACAGGAGCGCGACCCATGGCGCCATCTCCTCGGGTACCGCCAGCAGGATCCTGGAGAAGGCGAGGATCAGGGCGGACAGGAACAGCAGCGCGGCGATCGGGATCCCCGCGCCGAGGACCACCCTGCTGCGAGCATCGCGACTCATCCGACCTCCATGCGGTTGGCTTCCCTCTCGACATCCTGCCAGACGGGCTCCTCGGAGCCGGTCAGCTCGTCCTGCTTGTGCCACTTGAAGAACAGCACGGCGATGAATCCCCACAGGATGAATCCGCCCACGATCTTCATGATCAGTCCGGCGATCCGCTGGTCGGTGACAGGGTCGACGCCGATCAACGGCGAGGCCAGGCCGTAGAACGGATAGATCGGTCCGTCCGCGAACGTCAGGAACGACGCGGGCACCGTGGGCACGATGGACTGTGCGAACAGGTACATCATCTGCGCCGGATAGCGCAGGCGCGGGATCTCGAACATTGGCGAGAGCACCGGCATCCACATCAGCATGGCCGTCCCGAAGAGCGCGAAGTGCAGCGTGAAGTGTGTGAGCTCAGAGTCCACCGCGGCACCGACGATCACTGGCCAGTGGCTGAACGCGATGAACGCGTTGAACAGCAAGAGAGCGATGAAGGGACGGGAAAGGTTCCTGACAACTGCGGCAAGCAACCTGGGGCGCAGGAGCCTGCGCATCAGCCACCCGGGGGTGCCGAACAGCAGCAGCGGGGGAGCGACGAGGCTCAGCAGCAGGTGCTGAGTCATATGCACGCTGAGGAGGCGCTCCTCGGCCAGCTCGTGGATCGGCCAGCTGGACACCACCAAGATCGTGAACAGGCCGAGGAAGAACGACACGACCTGGCCGCGGGTAGCCGGAGGCTCGCCGGGCGAGACGTGCTGTGGGCCCCACCTCTTCACCGCGACCCGGTAGCCGGTGCCGAGGAAGATGACAAGTGCCCAGACCTCGACGTGCGGATGCCAGCCGATCGTTGCGTCGGGCATCAGTCTCGAGTGAACACGCCGAAGGTGAGCAGAACGATCATGAAGACCGAGATCGCGAGGATGATCCCGGTGACGAACAGGCGGCGGAATATCTTGCTGTCGAAGCGGAGGTGCATGAACCACAGGGCGACGATGGCGAACTTGAGGATCATAAGGACTATCAGCGCGCCGGTCGCAACCGGCCGCGGGACGAAGTCCATGTAGAACAGCCCGACCTCGAGCGCCGTCAGGGCGGCGAGGATCAGCGCGACGTACACGTACTGGCGCGGGCCCGGGTGCTGGATCTCGTGGGGGTCGGCGTCAGCCTGCGTGTGGACTTCCTCTCGCGTGGCCATCAGCTGGTCCTCACGTGATCAGGTAGATGATCGTGAAGATCACGATCCAGACGACGTCGACGAAGTGCCAGTAAAGGCCGACGAGCTCAACCCGCAGTGCGTTCTGTGGGGGAAGTCGTCCGGCCAGCGACTGCCCGTACAGCGTAAGAAGCATCAGGATGCCAATGGTCACGTGGGCGCCGTGGAACCCCGTCAGGACGAAGAAGCTCGTACCGAACAGGTTCCGCTGGATCGTGAGGCCTTCGTTCACGAAGATCGTGAACTCGAAGACCTGGCCGCCGACGAACGTGATCCCGAGAAGCGCGGTGGCCAGCAGCCACGCGCGCAGCTTGCGCTGATCTCCGCGCTGGATCGCGTTGAGCGCCAGCACCATCGTCAGGCTCGACATCAGAAGGACGAAGGAGGAGACAGACGTATAGGGGATGTCGTACACGTCCTCTGGGTACGGGCCCACGATGCTCCGACCCCTGTAGAGCAGGTAGCTGGAGATCAGCGAGCCGAAGAAAAGGCATTCCGAGCCGAGGAACGCCCACATCCCGAGCTTGCGGTTGTCGAGACCGGTCGCTGTGTGGTGCTCGACGGTGTCTGGGGCCGCGCCCATCAATGCTCCTCCTCGGCTACGGGCTCGAGGCTCCAGCCGAACAGACCAGCCAGCATCGTCAGCGCGCCGAGGATCGCAACCGGCCAGACCTTATAGACGACGCCGTACCCGATGATCGGCAGGCCCGCGGCCGCGATCAGCGGGAAGTAGGACGGGTCGGGCATGTGAGGCTCGGCATGGTCCTCCTCCGCGTGCTCGTCGTGCTCCTGCGCACCGGCGACGACGGGCACCGGCTCACCCTCCTCGTTCTCGGCGTACTTACGGTGCCAGAGCTCGTCGCGGTGATGAACGGTCGGGATCTCCGCGAAGTTGTAGTGATGGGGCGGAGAGGAGGTGGTCCACTCGAGCGTCCGCGCGTCCCACGGATCATCGCCGGCCTCCTCGCCCTTGGCGACGCTCCGGATGGCGTTGACCATGAAGACGAGGATCGACAGCGCGATCACGAACGACCCGATGGTCTCGATGAAGTTCCACAGGTCCCAGCCCGCGTTGGCCTCGTACGTGTAGTACCGGCGCGGCATCCCCCACATGCCCAGCCAGTGCATCGGGCCGAACGTGAGGTTCGTGCCGATAAGCATCAGCCAGAAGTGAGTCTTGCCGAGCCGCTCGTTGAACATCCGGCCGGTGACCTTAGGGAACCAGAAGTAGGCGCCGGCGAACAACCCGAAGATCGCTCCCGCGAACAACACGTAGTGGAAGTGGGCAACGATGTAATAGGTGTCCTGCTGCTGGAAGTCGGACGGGACGATCGAGTGTGTCACCCCGGACAGGCCGCCGATGACGAACAACCCCACGAACGCGATCGCGAACAGCATCGGTGTCGTGAATCGAATGGAGCCGCCCCATAGCGTCCCCATCCAGTTGAAGATCTTCACCCCCGTGGGAACGGCGATGAACATCGTGGATAAGGCGAAGGCGGTGTTAGCCACGGGCCCGAGGCCGGTCGTGAACATGTGGTGAGCCCACACGCCCCAGCCCATGAAGCCGATGGCGATCCCGGAGAAGACGACGGCCGCGTAGCCGAACAGCGGCTTGCGGCTGAACGTCGGCAGGATCTCCGAGACGATCCCCATCGCCGGCAGGACCAGGATGTAGACCTCGGGATGGCCGAATAGCCAGAACAGGTGCTGCCATAAGA